>NZ_RZRA01000313.1:0-5558 GCF_003998945.1 Mesorhizobium sp. M7A.F.Ca.CA.003.01.2.1
GTCGTCTTGCCGGCGCCGGACGGTCCGACCAGCCCTACCTTCTCGCCTGGCCTGACGACAAGGTCGATGCCGTTCAGCACGCCGAAACCTTTGCCGTAGTGGAACTCGACGTTCTTCACCGCGATACGGCCACCCGCAACGACGAGTTCCTTGGCGTCGGGCGCATCGGTGAGGCCGAGCGGCTGCGAGATCAGCGCCTTGGAATTCTCCAGCACGCCGAGGTTTCGCAAGATGCTGTTGAGCTGCATCATCAGCCGGCCGAGCAGCATGTTGAGCCGCAGCACCAGCGACAGGGTGAAGGCGACCGCGCCGACGGTGATCGAGCCCTCGACCCAGAGATAGACGGCAAAGCAGCCGATCGCCGTGATCATGATGCCCGACAGCGTGGTCAGCGCCATGCGCACGCCGGTCAGCCGGCGGGTGAACGGGCGCAATGCGTCGAGATAGATGTCGAAACCGTTCCTGATGTAGCGGTCGTCGCCATCGGCCGAGAACAGTTTCAGCGTCTGCACGTTGGAATAGGAATCGACGATGCGGCCGGTGATCATCGAGCCGGCCTCGGCTGTTTCCTCGGCATGCTTGCGGATTGCCGGCAAATAGAGCTTGGCCAGCCAGCCGAAGGCGGAAATCCAGATCACCACCAGAACCGCCAGCCTGAGATCGAGGCCTGCGACCAGCGCCAGCGTCGTCACCGTGTAGACGATCATAAACCAGACGACCTCGATGAAGCTTTCCATCAGGTCGCCGGTCGCCTGGCCCGCCTGCCAGACCTTCGTCGCGATGCGGCCGGCGAAATCGTTCTGGAAAAAGGCGTAGGACTGGCGCGAGACATGCCGGTGCGCCTGCCAGCGCACCAGATTGTAGAAGCCCGGCGTGATCGTCTGTTCGTCGACCAGCGCCGACAGGCCGACGACGACGGTGCGGATGACCAGCACCACCACGGCCATGAAAACCAGTTCAGGGCCGGCGGCGGCCCACAGTGCGTGCCAGCTGCGCTCGGCGGGAAGCTGGTCGAGAATATCGACCAGCCGCCCGACGAAGTAGAACAGGCCGGCCTCGACCAGCGGCGCGATGCCGCCGATGACCAGCATGGCGAAGAAGGCGAACTTCGCCTGGCCGACATAGTGCCAGAGAAAGCCGCCGACACTGATCGGTGGCCGAAGATTCGCCGGCTCCCTGAACGGATAGACCCAGTTCTCGAACCAGCGATAGACGGCTGTCATCATGCGGCGGCCATCATTCTGCGGCTTGCCTCTTTGCAAGTGCGTCGTTGGCGGGACCGTCCTCAAGCAGGAACCCGCCCGACTGGCGCTGCCAGAGCTGCGCGTAGAGCCCGCCCTTGGCGACGAGTTCTTCGTGCGAACCTTCCTCGATGACACGGCCCTTGTCCATCACCACCAGCCTGTCCATCGCCGCGATGGTCGACAGCCGGTGCGCGATGGCGATGACGGTCTTGCCTTGCATGAGCTTGTAGAGATTCTCCTGGATCGCCGCCTCGGCTTCGGAATCAAGCGCCGAGGTCGCTTCGTCAAGGATAAGTATAGGTGCGTCCTTCAACATAACGCGAGCAATGGCGACGCGTTGCCGCTGGCCACCGGACAATTTGACGCCGCGGTCACCGACATAGGCGTCGAAGCCCTTGCGGCCGCTGGCATCCGAAAGCCCCGATATGAAGTCCAGCGCCTCGGCGCGCCGCGCCGCCTCGACAAGCATCTCGTCGGTTGCATCGGGCCGGCCATAAAGGATGTTCTCGCGCACCGAACGATGCAGCAGCGAGGTGTCCTGCGTGACCATGCCGATCTGCGCACGAAGCGAATCCTGCTTCACAGCGGCGATTTCCTGGCCATCGACCAATATCTGCCCGGCTTCGAGGTCGTAGAAGCGCAGCAACAGGTTGACCAGCGTGGACTTGCCGGCGCCGGAACGGCCGACGATGCCGACCTTCTCGCCCGGCTTCACCGCCAGCGACAGGCCCTCGATCACACCCTTCTGCTTGCCGTAGTGGAAGCGAATGTCCTCGAAGCGGATCTCACCCCTGGAAACGCTGATCTCCTTCGCGTCCGGCCGGTCCTCGACAAGGCGCGGCAGCGAGATCGAGGCGATACCGTCCTGCACCGTGCCGATGTTCTCGAACAGGCCCGACATTTCCCACATGATCCATTGCGACATGCCCCACAACCTGAGCACAAGGCCGATGACCACGGCGACCGCGCCGATCGTCACTGCTTGCCCCAGCCACAGCCACAGCGCCATCGCGGTCACCGAGAACAAGAGCAGCGCGTTCAGTATGTAGAGCGAGCCGAAAAGCACTGTCACCAGGCGCATCGACCGGTAGACCGTTTCGAGAAAGCCGGACATACCGTCTTTGGCGAATGACGCTTCGCGGCGTGCATGGCTGAACAGCTTGACCGTCTGGATGTTTGAGTAGCTGTCGACGACCCGGCCCGTCATGATCGAGCGCGCATTGGCCTGTTCCTCGCCGACCTTGCCCAGCCGGGGAATGAAAAACCGCAGCAAAAGGATATAGCCGACCAGCCAGACGCCGAGCGGCGCGGCCAGCCGCCAGTCGGCCGAGCCGACGATGAGCAGCATGCCGAGGAAGTAGACGATAACGTAATTCAGGACGTCGATCACCTTGATGACGCATTCGCGCACGGCGAGAGCCGTCTGCATCAGCTTGGTCGCGATGCGGCCGGCGAACTCGTCCTGGTAGAAACTCATCGACTGCTTGAGCAGATAGCGGTGCACCTGCCAGCGGATGCGCATGGGATAGTTGCCCATCAGCGTTTGCTGGTTGAGGAGCGAATGCAGCCATACGGTGCCCGGCAGTGCGAACAGCACGATGAAGGCCATGCCGGCAAGCTTCCAGGCTTCCGTCTGCAGGAAGGTTTCGCGATTCTGCCCCGACAGCCAGTCGACGATGCGGCCGAGGAAGCCGAACATCCACACTTCCGCGATCGCGATGGCCGTCACCAGCACTGCGTCGAAAAGGATATAGGGCCAGGCGCCGCGCGTATAATGCACGCAGAAGGCAACCAGCGTCTTGGGCGGCTCGACCGGTTCCGCCGCGGGGAACGGATCGAGCCTTTTTTCAAACCAGCTAAACAACAACATAGGTCATGCCTGTGAAATGTGTTTGCCGCTTACGCGGCACGTGAGCGTACGAAGTCCCCGGAACCCATGGCGTCGAGTGCCGACGGTCCGGAATCACCCGGACCGTCGGCAATGCTTCGCGCAATATAGGGGCTCGCGGGCTTTTCGCCGACAGCTGCGCCAGACGATCCTGACGACACGGTGCCGCCAGCCCGGTTTTTCGGGCCAGGCCGGATCAGCCGGATGATCCGGCGCACCAGCGACGGCCGCCCGGGATCGGGAACCGCGCGCGAAAAATCGACATCCGGCAGCATGCCGCGATGCGGCCGGCGGCGAACCTCGGCGTGAACCGCCGACGAATAGGTGTCGCCGATCAGCAGCGCCCAGGTCGGCAGTCGGTGGATATGCAGGCTCCTCGAGCCCGGTATTCTGTAGGGATCGAACATCGGTCCGTCCTCCGTGTGAAAATCGAGATAAAAAGGCGAAGCAATATCGTCCGCCGGCATTCGCCCGGAGACACGCATTGCATCGGTCCGGACATGACGAGTGTCGGTCCGGACAGCTTCAGTTGGGGCGTTCAGCCCTTTTGACTTTTTGAAAAACATCGCAGGATTCCTTCGGAAGCCGAAAAATCGTTTCGGCGGGAATCGGTGCGATCAAGTCTTAGAGAGTCAGGAGAATCGTCGTACCGAAACCGCCGGCAGGCAGGTAAGCCCACGAGAGGGGCGCTGGATGTGCATGGTCATCATGAATTACCCCTCCATCGGTTCGGGTTGACAATGCTGGTTGTATACCCGACTTCGCAGAAAATGGCCACCCGCAGGTCCAGCAATTTCCAAAACCGCCAAGCCGCTGTGGCCGATCCGCCACTTATTAGAAGGACGCGGAAATGAACCGTCGTCTCCGCATCGCGCTCTACCAGCCTGACATTGCCGGCAACACCGGAACAATCCTGCGCTTCGCCGCGTGCCTCGGACTTGGCGTCGACATCATCGAACCGGCCGGATTTCCGCTCTCCGACAAGTCGCTCAAGCGAGCCGGCATGGACTACCTCGAAATGGCTGCCCTGACCCGGCATGTCGACTGGCACGCCTTCGAGGAATGGCGCAAGGCTGGTTCGCACCGGCTGGTGCTGCTGTCGACCAAAGCCACGACGGCCTACACCAGCTTCAGCTTCGCGGACGGTGACGTCCTCCTGTTCGGCCGCGAATCCGCAGGCGTGCCGGATCCTGTCCATCAGGCGGCGAATGCGCGCCTGACCATCCCCATGCAGGGTACGGCGCGCAGCATCAACGTGGCGCTCTCCGTCGCCATGGTGGTGGGCGAAGCCATCCGGCAACTCGGATAACGGCACTCCGTCTCCCGACATCTCGACCCAGGCGCACATCGCCTTCTCCTTCGTTTGCACATCCAGGGTTTCTTCGCTACAAGCTCAACTTAACTTGAGGTCAAGCAGAAAAATCGGGACGGAAAATCAGACATGGCGCCTGTAACGGAATTAACGGTTGGCCAGGTGGCCATGCGCAGCGGGGTGGCGGTGTCGGCGCTGCATTTCTACGAGGCCCGCGGCTTGATCCGCAGCCACCGCACGTCGGGCAACCAGCGCCGCTACGGCCGCGACGTGCTGCGGCGCGTGGCGATCATCAAGGTCGCACAGGAGGTCGGCATCTCGCTGGCCGAAATCGGTGCCGCACTTGAATCACTGCCCGAAAGCCGCACGCCGACGCGCGACGACTGGAACCTTTTGTCGACCGCCTGGCGCGACGGGCTCGATCACAAGATCGCCCAGTTGAAGAAACTGCGCGAAGGGCTGACCGACTGCATCGGCTGCGGCTGCATGTCGATCGACAAATGCCCGCTGCGCAACAAGGGTGACCGGCTGGCACGCGAGGGAACGGGGGCAAGGAGGCTGGTCGCTCTTCCTTCTCCCCGTTCACGGGGAGAAGGTGCCTGAACGCAGTGAAGGCAGATGAGGGGCGGCGCCAGCATTGAGAGGTTCGTGCCGCTCCTCAACCTGCCTGCCGGCACCCTCTCCCCGTAAACGGGGCGACGAAATCCTAGTCGGCCGCAGGCAACCGCCTGATGGTGAACTCGATCAGGTCGCCCGGCCGCTCGAACCAGCTTTCGATCTCGGTCCAGTAGGCCTGCTTGGGAAAGCGCTCGAACCATTCCTTGGCCTTGAGCCGGGCATCGGAGCGTGGCAGCACGAAGGTCTCGCGCAGGAAACCGTCGCGCGGCATACGCACGCGCTCGGCACGGCTTTGGTCGAGCCTTTTCTTTAGGCCATCCAGCGGCGGTCTTGCCGGGGGGCGCACGAAACAACTCCTTGCACCGTAATGACACTTGACCCTGTCCCCTAAGAGATTAGGGATCGCGCCGGCAAAAGACGAGTCATTTGTGGGACTCGCCGCCCCAACCGGAGACGGCATTTGGAACGACCAGAAATACCGGCGGGCCTGCCCCCC
>NZ_RZRA01000314.1:0-5552 GCF_003998945.1 Mesorhizobium sp. M7A.F.Ca.CA.003.01.2.1
GTTCTCGTAACTGTAGGCCATCAGCTGGAAGCCGGCCGAGTTGACAAGCCTGCCCTGACCGTCGGGAACGAAAGCGCCGGCTCGGGTCAGATAGGGGGTACCGCTCGGATCCTGAACGACAAAGAAGCCATCGCCGCTGACGGCAAGGTCGGAAACCGAGGTCGTGTACTGAAGCACGCCCGGATCGCTGACCGCCTGACGGATCGTCGTGGTGACGCCGCCGGAATTGTAGGCGCCGCCGGTCGACGGCATGACCAGCGTCGAAAATTCGGCGGAGGACCGCTTGTAACCCGTGGTATCTGAATTGGCGATGTTGTCGGCGACCGTCGACAGGCGGTTTGCCTGCGCGTTCATGCCGGAAACGCCGGTCCGCATCATTCCATAGAGGCTCATCGAAACGTCTCCGCTGTGTCCATGCTGCTGGCTGCGAGGCTACGCATGTTTTCTTGCGCGAGGCTGGCGCGGCGCTGCATCAGAAGACGAGCCGGTAGCCGAGGAAACGCTTGGAATCGATCGGGTCGGTGCCCAGCTTCTCGCGCAGCTTCTTGCGCAGTTTGCTGATGTGGCTTTCCACCACGTTCTCCTCGACCTCTTCGTCGAAGATGCCGTAGATGGCGTTGAAGACCTGGGTCTTGGTGACCCGGCGTCCGCGATTGCTCGCCAGATATTCGAGGATGCGGCGCTCGCGGCGCGGCAGGGGGAGGGGCTGACCGTCGATCTCGGGGTCGCGGCCGTCCATGAAGATGCGCATGGCGCCGATCTCGGTGTAGGCGACGTCTTCCTGGGCGCGGCGGCGGATCGCGGTGATGCGGGCCAGGATCTCACGAATATGGACGGGCTTGCGAATGACGTCATCGACGCCGCTCTCGAACAACCGCAGCGTGTTCTCCAGCGAATGCTGTTCGCTCAGCGCAATCACCGGGGCGCCGGTGCGGTCGCGGATCTGGCGCGGAGAGATGGAACCTTCGCGGCAATCGCCGATGAGGAAGGCCCTGACCGAGCGCAGATCGGTGTCGGCGGCCGAATTCACCCACTCACCGAATTCGCCGGATGCAAAGCCTGCACAGGCGATGCCCTCACGATCGAAAAGTGAATTGTATCCCTCTGTTACGAGCTCGCGCTCGTCAACGATCACAATCATCGGCCCCGCCTTCCGAATCGAATCATTTGCCCCGTGAAGAGAGGCCTATCCGCTGGCGAGAATCCTGAACAACCGTCATTTCTTGTAGCTAGTTTCTTGGGAGTCTGGAATCGTATCGGTTGCATTAGCGTGCAGCCAGATACGCATTCGGCGCCAAGTTTTGGCCAGGCCAGAACAACAATTCGGGGTTGTGTGTTAGGTCTATTAGTAATGGAAAATGCGCTTATGGGTTGCAGAATCCGCGGGCGTTCGCGGTCCATTTTCCAAAGCCGGTGGCGACCATGTTGGCAATGACACGGCAGACATAGATCTTCTGCGCCGGGTCATTGTCGGGGCCGGCATGATAGCGGGCCACGGCCATCGACCAGGTCTCGTGACGGGCATGAAGGCTGGCCAGGAAGCGCGCCGCATAGTCGACATTCTGACGTGGGTCGAGCATGTCCTCGACGCTGCGAAAATGCGATGCGTGGTAGTGGTGGTTGATCTGCATGCAGCCCAGATCGATCAGGGTCTTGCCCTCGCGCCGGGCATTGGCGAAGGCGGCAAGGGCCTCGGGCCGGCTTCTGGGAAAGACTGCTTTTCCCTCTATATTCAAAGCGTTGGGTTGAAGGCTGCCCTTGTTGCCGGTCTCCGTCAGGCCAACGGCATAAAGGATGCCGGCGGGAACGCCATAGCGGTCGGCGGCGCGCAGGATTTCCGGCTCGCAAGGGTTGGTCGTGGCTGCGGCAGCTGTTACCGCGCTAGATAAAGATATCGCCGCCAGCGCGCTCGCGAGAAGGCGAAGTGCCGCGGCCGTAGTCCTGCGCGTCATCGTTGCGGTTCCTTGAGGATTGCTGACCCGGTTGCTGGCCGCCGGCTCCACCATTGCCGCCGCCCGAATTCCCCGGTTGAAAGGATGCTGGATCGCGGCCTGTTGCCGCCGCCAACGGAGCGGTTGCATCCGTCCGGGTTGTAGCGGGAACTGCTACCGAAGGTTGCAGTATCGTGACCTTGTCAACCTCGAAGCCGAGCCCTCGCAGCGACTTGACGATGGCCTCGCTGTCGGCGGACAGCCGACGATAGGCATCGTGTGTTTCAGGCTTCAGCTCAATCGAAAGTTGTTCCCCGGAGAGGCGAAGATTGGCCGTCACCATGCCGAGTTCGGCAGGGTGAAGTTCGATCTTCAACACATGTGTCGGAACGGCAACAGAGCTGGCCAGATGGGTGGTCGTGGGTGAGGCTGAAAGCGCCTTTTGCGGCCCGGCGTCGGCGGCTATGGCGTTGATCACATTGAGGGCCGCCTGGCTGATGGGACCCTGCGGCGGCGCGGGGAAGCTCCGTTCCGACACCACGTCGATGCGCGCGGCGGACAGGGACTGTTTTCCCGCTTCGGGACGCATCGAGGACCGCACATCCTCGATGCTCCTCATCGCATTCGTGGTGGGCTTCGACGGCACGCCGGGCACATCGACAGCCGGCGCGTCCGACAGCTTCTGAGCCGCCGCTGTGACGTCGCGTTTTGGCGCGCTGGAGGCAGCGCTCGGCGACTGACCGTCAAGCGCCGTCAAAGGTCCGTCGACGATCGACGCCTGCTCCGGCTTCGACATGGTTTCGAGTGCTTCGCGTCCGCCCGACGATTTTGAGCGGTAGGTCTTTGGCAGTGCAGCCTGTCCGCCGAGCGCCGGGTCCGACGGATTCTCGCCGGTGGCCGCATTGCCCCCCGCTGCCTTGGCCGCTGTCGAGAAATGCCGCAGGTCATGAAACGCGATCAGCAGCGGCAGGTCGTCCTGAAGCGGCGCGGTATCCGACGCCGTCTGTTCGGCGTCGGCCTTGTGCGCCTTTGCTTCCAAATCGTCCTTGCCGGTTTTCACGCTTGCGCCTTTGGCCGAGGTGGTCCTTCCGGGCTCGGCCGATGCCGGTTCGACCTTGGCGCCATGCCCGGCGAGGCCGGCAGCGAGCTTGCTCCAGCGCCGGTCGCGCGATCCCGCCTCTGTCGACGCCTGCCGTTCCGGGCGGGCATCGTCGCGCAGCATTTTGCCGAAGCCGGCGTCATCGTTTCTGCCGTTCGCGGCAGGCTGCTCCGACGTCGCGCGCGTGGAGGCAAATCCTGGCAAGGCCGAGCCGAGGCTGGTGGTCATTTAGGGGCGGCTCCAAGCATCTGGTCGATCAGGTCGAGCTGTCGACGTGTTCTGGTCATGGCGGCGTCGGTCGGATCGGCGGGCTCTGGACCGGCGGCGGGCGAAGGTGCCGACGCCGGCACGACGGTCGCAGGCTCGGCGGATGTGGCTGCAACTGCCGCCGTGTCCGGCGCATTGGCGGCCGGTCCGCCGGAGGCCGCGGTGGCGGCGGGTTGCTCCGAGATGGCGCCTTCGACCGGTGGCAAGCCACTGTCATCGGCGTTTTGCGGCGTGGCGATCTCGGGAGCCGGAGGTTGCTCGGCCGCGACAGGGGCAGGCTTTTCCGCCGGAAGGGCGGTGGGCGGCGCGACGACCTCGCCGGCAATGGCCTGAGCGGCGTCGAGCAAGGCGCGGTCGCCCTCCGACAGCCGGCTGCGATCGATCTTGCCGAGCTTGGCACGAATGTCCTCGATTGTGCCCGAGGTGACGGTGGAAAGGCTGGCATAGAGCAGGGCGCGTGGATCGTCCTGATTGGTGTTGCCGTCACGGCCCTGCTCGGCCCGCGCCGAAGCGAAGGCCGAAAGGTCGTTCAGGCCGTCTATCGCGGCACGGCGGGCGATGCGCAGATAGATCACCTTCTCGCGCTCGGGATCCATCATCGAGGTGATGTCGCCCAGCTTGTCCTGGCTGATCGACATGTGCAGCGCGATGACGCCGGAGACAAAGGAGTCCGCGAACTGGCTGGCATAGGGCGAATAGAGGTAGCGCTCGACATACTGGGTGGAAGCAAGGGCGAAACGTGCCGCGTCGCCTTGCGCGACTGCAAGGCCGACCGAACGGCGAAGTGCCGCCTCCTCGACCAGCGTGCCGGGGCTGAGCAATCTTGCCTCGTCGAGCAGACCGAGTGCGGTCGCCGGTTGATCGCCGGCAAGCAGCGAGCCTTTGACCAAAGCGAGGAAGGCGCCGAGATCCGGAGGCAGCGCCATGGGATCGATCGGCCTCAAGGCTTCGATAGCCTTGCCGGGCCGGCCGTTGAGGTACTCAATCACGCCTTTGGCGATGGCAAGGCTTTGCGGGTCCGCCGTAGCGCGCGACGTGGCCGCTTCGACGGTCACCGGGTTGCCGCCGCTCATGCCGTAGACAAGCAGGGCCCGAAAATTCTTGGGATCCTTGTAGTCCTCGGCATTCGCCGCGCGCAGGCGCGTATCCGTCATCTCGAGCAGCTTGGCCTGCATCGGCAGGGCGGCATGATCCCCGGCGGCTATGCGGTCCTGGATGAGTTGCAGCGAGCGCACCAGCTGATACGGCTGCAGGGCCTCCTGGGCGAAACCAGTGGACGGGTGTCCGCCGGCCAGCAGCAACAGGCCAATCAACCGGCGGGTGACGGCCGCTCGCTTCATCCGCCGGTCGCCATCAGGATCTCGATGCGGCGGTTCGCGGCCGCCAATGGATCGGCTGCTATTTTCGGCTGGCGGTCCGCGAAACCGGCGACCTCGGTGATGCGGCGTTCGTCGACGCCGCCGCGCACGAGCATGTAGTACGCGGAATGCGCGCGCGCCGTCGACAGCCGCCAATTGTCGTAGCTGTCGCTGCGGAACGGCCGGGCATCGGTGTGGCCGTTGATGCTGATGGTGCCCTTCTGGCTGTTGACGATGCGGCCGATCTTCTCCATTGCCAGCACCAGTTCGCGTCTCGGCAACGCCGAGCCGACCTCGAACATGCCGAAGTCGAGCTGATCGGTGATCGAGATGACGACGCCCTTGTCGGTGGCTTCGACCGAGACGCCGTCGTGCAGCTTGTCGCCAGGCTTGAAAGCATCGGCCAACTGCCGCTTGACGTCGGCCGCTGCCTTCACGGCAGCAGCGGTTGGTGCCTTCTCCCCGATGTCGGGCTGGACGGCCTTTTGCGCCTCAGGCTCAGCCTTCGCTACCGCGGCCTTGGTGCCGTCCGATTTGGTCTCGCCGGCCAATGCCGTGGCAGGGTTCGCGGCCTGTTTACTGGTCGCGTCCTTTGCCAGTGGCTCGAGCGGTGCCGCGACAGGCGGCACGGCTTTGATTTTGAGCACCTGCGTTTCGGCGGTCTTGTCGCCGGGCTTGGCCGGATCGCCCTCGATCTTGGTGCGCTGGGCGCTGGCCTCGGCGCCGGGCGCCGCGACCTGCTGCGACCAGAAATCCGGCTCGAAAGGATCGCGGTAGGAGGCGCCACCGGAGGCGCCGGTAGCCGGGCCGGCAGCCTGCACGCCGCCATCGCCTTTCTGGCTGACATTCTGCATGACGCCGGTATCTGTGGCGATTTCCGAAAGCACGGCGTAGGGG
>NZ_RZRA01000315.1:0-5547 GCF_003998945.1 Mesorhizobium sp. M7A.F.Ca.CA.003.01.2.1
AGCCAGAGCTGGTCGAAGACCGAAACCGTCGGCTCGGCGTTCGGGGCGACCATCTTCAGCATGATGGTCTGCGGCACGTCGGTCAGCGGATCGACCTGATGGCGCATATCGGAGATGAACAGGAGCTTGTCGTCGACGGTGATGCGGGCTTGCAACGCGTAAGTCATCTGCGACCGGATGACGGAAGGGTCGAATTTGATCTCGAAGCTGATCGGCACCTGGCCGGTCGGCTTCACTTTCTGCTCGCCGATAATGGTGGCCGGCGCATCGGCCAGCGACACATCGGCAAGTTGCACAGAGAGCACGGCACTGGGCGGCAAGGCAATGCGCTCGCGATAGATCACTTCGCCTCTCACTGCCTTTTCGGCGGCAACAGACTGCTCAGGAACGGCCAATATGCCGACGACCAGAGGCACGAAACCGAAGATGAAGAACTCCGCGATCCTGTCCAGCATGACCATCTCCCTCACCCCGGGCTGCCAATGCCCTGGGCTGCCAATGCCACGGGTTGCCAATGCCCAGGCTGACCAATTCCGCCAATTGGCCAAAGGATTGCGGTCAATGCATGGCTGCGGCGGATCTTATTCGGACGCTTTCCAGCGTTGCGCGGCCGTTGCATCGGCTTCCTTGGCCTCGACCCAGCCACCCTCCGAGCCGTCAGCCCGATGCTCCTTCTTCCAGAAGGGCGCGCGCGATTTGAGATAGTCCATGAGAAAATTCGCCGCCTCGAACGCCGCATGGCGGTGCGCGGAGGCTGCCACCACCAGCACGATGCTCTCGCCGGGCGCGATCTTCCCGTGGCGGTGGATGGCGGTGAGCCCCTGCAACGGCCAACGCTCGACCGCTTCAGCAGCGATGCGGGCGATTTCTGCTTCGGCCATACCGGGATAGTGTTCGAGCTCGAGCGCTGAGAGCGCGCCCTGCTCGTCGCGGCAAAGGCCTGAGAAGCTCACCACGGCGCCGATATCGGCGCGGCCTTGCGTCAGTCTGGCGATTTCGGCCGCGACGTCAAAATCTTGGCGCTGAATGCGCACGACAGGTATGATCCCGCCGGTCATTTCAGCCCCCGGTCATCGGCGGGAACAGCGCGATTTCGCGGGCGCCCGCGATCTTCTCGCGGTGCTCGACATGCTCCTGGTTGATAGCGACACGGATGACGTCAGGATATTGCAGCGCGTGCTCGTAGCCCTCGCCGCGCGATTTCAGCCAGCGCAGGAGATCGGCGACCGTCTCGATGCCAGCCGGCAAGTCGACGTCTTCCTCGGGCATGCCGATGCGCTCGCGCACCCAGGCAAAATAGATGAGCCGGGTCGTCATCTCACTCGTCCATGATGTGCTTGAGGCCGGCGCGGAAATAGTCGTAGCCGGTGTAGAGTGTGACCAACGCCGCGATCCACAGCAGCACCAGCCCGGTCTGGGTGGTCAGCGGAAAGATCTTGTCGCCGGCCGGTCCGGCCAAGAGGAACGCTATGGCGACCATCTGGATGGCGGTCTTCCATTTTGCCAGCTGCGTCACCGGCACCGAGACTTTCAGCGCCGCCAGATATTCGCGCAGGCCCGAGACGAGGATTTCGCGGCACAGGATGATGATCGCCGCCCACAACGACCAGCCGGCAATGCCCGCATGGCGATCGGTGTCCGCAGCCAGCAGCAGCAGGCAGGTGGCGACCAGCAGCTTGTCAGCGATCGGGTCGAGCATCTTGCCGATGTTGGAGGTCTGTTGCCAGGCGCGCGCCAGATAGCCATCCAGATAATCGGTGATCGAGGCGAGCAGGAAGATGATCAGCGCCGACCACCGGGCAAAGTCGCTCGACTTCAGATGTCCTTCGAGAAAAAAGCACAGCACCACCATCGGCACCGCGACGATGCGGGCGTAGGTGAGCATGTTGGGCAGGTTGAACGCGCGCTTGGCCATATCCGGGAAACTCTTTCTGCCTGCCTACTCAAATCAGAAGCGAATGTGGGGGGTCAACAGGCCAGATTCGACAGGCCAGATGAAAGTGCCAGATTTTTCAACTCTCGTGGAAGTGATTGTAGACCAGTTTCGCCACCTGCTCGGAAATCCCGTCGACTTTCCGCAGATCCTCGATGGCCGCGCGGCTGACCGCCTTGGCGGTGCCGAATGCCAGCAGCAATGCCCGCTTGCGGCCGGGACCGATGCCGCTGATCTCATCAAGTGGGCTCTTGACCATTTCCTTCTTGCGGCGAGCCCGATGCGAGCCGATCGCGAAACGGTGAACCTCATCGCGCAGCCGCTGGACGAAATAGAGCACGGGGTCGCGGACCGGTAGGGAAAACGAGTCCCTGCCTTTGACGAAGAACCGCTCGCGGCCGGCATCGCGGTCCTGGCCCTTGGCGATGCCGATGGCAACCACGCGGTCCTCGATGCCGAGATCGGCGAGGATCTTGCGCACCGCGGTCATCTGGCCCTGGCCACCGTCGATCAGGATGACATCGGGCCAGGCCGGGAAGCTGCCGGAGATATCGTCCTCCATATCGTCTGCCGAACCGTCGGCTGCATCCCCAGCCGGGACATCGCCATGCTCCTTGAGCAACCGCGAAAACCGCCGTTCCATCACCTCGCGCATCATGCCGAAATCGTCGCCAGGCGTGATCTCGGTCGAGCGGATGTTGAATTTCCGGTACTGGTTCTTCACGAACCCCTCCGGTCCGGCAACGACCATGGCGCCGACGGCATTGGTGCCCATGATGTGCGAATTGTCGTAGACCTCGATGCGCACTGGCGGCTTCGGCAGGCCGAATGTCTCGGCGAAACCGGCAAGCAGGCGTCCCTGGGTGGAGGTTTCAGCCAGCCGGCGTCCGAGCGCTTCGCGGGCATTCTGCAAAGCGTTGTCGGTCAGGTCCTTCTTCTCGCCGCGCTGCGGCACGGAGATTGCGACCTTGCGGCCGGCGCGGGTGGAGAGCGCCTCGGCCAGCAATTCCTGATCCTCGACGCCATGCGACAGAAGAATGTTCCGCGGCGTCGGCTTGTCGTCATAGAACTGCGCCAGGAACGAGCCCAGCACCTCGGCTGCTTCCAACGCCGGATCGGCCTTGGGGAAATAGGCGCGGTTGCCCCAGTTCTGGCCGGTGCGGAAAAAGAACACCTGGATACAGACCTGGCCGCCTTCCTGATGGATGGCGAAGACATCGGCTTCGTCGACGGTCGCCGGATTGATGCCCTGGTGGCTCTGCACATGCGACAGGGCCGCCAACCGGTCGCGATAGATCGCGGCGCGCTCGAAATCGAGAGCTTCCGACGCTTGCTGCATGGCGGCCGAGATTTCCGTCTTCACCTTCTGGCTGCGGCCGGACAAGAAGTCCTTCGCCTCATTGACCAGCTCGGCATAGTCCTGGTGCGAGACCTCGCCGGTGCAGGGACCGGCGCAGCGCTTGATCTGATAAAGCAGGCATGGCCGCGTGCGGTTCTCGTAGAACGAGTTGGTGCAACTGCGCAGCAGAAAGGCGCGCTGCAGCGAGTTGATGGTGCGGCCAACGGCACCGGCCGAAGCAAAGGGACCGAAATAATCGCCTTTGCGCGAGCGCGCGCCGCGATGCTTGTAGATGCCCGGCGAGACATGGTCGCCGGTCAAGAGGATATAGGGAAACGACTTGTCGTCGCGCATCAGGACGTTGAATCGCGGCCGCAAGCGCTTGATAAGATTGGCTTCGAGCAGCAGCGCTTCGATCTCGGTGCGGGTGACGACGAACTCCATCGTCGACGTTTCGCGCACCATGCGGCCGATGCGGGTGGTGTGGAAGCGGCCTTGCGCGTAGTTGGTGACGCGCTTCTTCAGGCTGCGTGCCTTGCCGACATAGAGCACATCGCCGGCAGCGTTCATCATGCGGTAGACGCCGGGCGCGTTGGGCAGCCGCTTGACCAGCGTCTGGATCACCTCGGCGCCGATCATGCCTTCCGCGTCGCCGGCATGCGGCGTCCAGTCGATGGCGGTGAAGGCGACATCGGGACCGACGGTTTCAACGATTTCCTCGACCGCCTCGTCCTCGAGGTCGATATCGGGGGGCAGATCGTCGGTGCCGCCGCGCGGCTTGCTTTTGTGGTCTACAGGACTCATTCCGTCATGCCTGTCACATCGGGCGTCTGCCACGCAAGATGCTGGCCGCCATCAAGCGCGATCATCTGGCCGGTGACCGAGCGCGCTTCCCAGAGATAGCGGATAGTGGCGCCGAATTCCGGCAATTCCGGGCCGCGCTTGAGGATCAAGCCATCGACTTGGGCTGCAAAATCGCTGTCGTCCTGACGCGCGTTCTTCAATGTCGGCCCCGGGCCGATGGCATTGACGCGGACGCGGGGACCGAGCGCTTGCGCCATCATCTGGGTGGCTGTCCACAGCGTCGATTTGGACAGTGCATAGGAGAAGTAGCGCGGCGTCGGCCGCCAGACGCGCTGGTCTATCATGTTGACGATCAGGCCCTCCTGCCCTGCCGGTAGTGCCCGGGCGAAATTCTGCGCCAGGAGCGCGGGCGCTTTCACATGGACGGCAAAGTGCCGGTCCCAGGCCCGCCAGTCGAAATCCAGAACCGAATCGTCCTCGAACAGCGACGCGTTGTTGACCAGCAGCGAGAGCGGCCCGAGCGCTGCTTGCGCCTCGCCGATAAGGTCATCGATGGCGTCCATATCGGTCAGGTCGGCGGCGACCACTGCGGCGCGGCCACCTCCGGCGATGATTTCGGCAGCCAACGCATCGGCCTCGCTGCGCGAGCGGTTGCAATGGATGGCGACGGCAAAACCGTGCGCGGCGAGATCCTCGACGATCGCCCTGCCGATCCGCCTGGCCCCGCCCGTCACCAGCGCCGTGACAGTGGCTTTGCTCATATGGTGTCAATCCTCAATTTCGGCCCGAAAAAGCAGTGCCGGCGAAATATGGCCCGGCATGCGTTAAATGGTGTTCGCACCTTGGGCAGCATTGTGGCGAAACGGCCGTTTGGGCATCTTGGCCCGCCCTGGACTCAGGCGTGCCCGACCGCAATATAGGGTGCTGGAGTCCTTGCACCAAGCGGTGTGCAGCGCAGCACCGGATGGTTCCTGCCATTTCGCTGTTGCGAAGATGCAACGTCAAGGTTCTGCCTCATTTGCGCCGGGGAATGACCCAAGTTCAGGTTCGCTTCAGCCGCATTTTGACACGACATTTGGAACCGACGAACGCCAGATCCGTTTCCCCCCCGGACGGGTCGATGGCGATCGTGAGAAACAAGCCTGTGTCCTGTGGCTTAAGGAGTAAAGAACAATGCAAGCCAATCTCAAATTCGCACGGCCGCTGGCCGTTGCGCTCGGGCTCTTCGCCCTCAGCGGAACTGCCTATGCTGCTGACGTGGTTTCGGAAGAGCCGCCGGCACCTGCGCCGATCGCTGAACTTCCCGTCGCTTCGTGGGCCGGCCCCTACGCCGGTCTCAACGTCGGCTATGGCTTCAGCGGCCATACCAAGGAAAAGGATCTGGGTGTTGACAATGTTGACGTCGGCACCAAGGGCTTCGTCGGCAGCGTCTTCGGCGGCTATCAGTGGCAGCAAGAGAACTTCGTCTACC
>NZ_RZRA01000316.1:0-5539 GCF_003998945.1 Mesorhizobium sp. M7A.F.Ca.CA.003.01.2.1
ATGCTGGCCGTTTGCCTAGTTCGGAAGCCCTCGAGAGGCGTTGCTCGTCTTGGTATGGCGTCGCCCCTTTTTCCGATCCATCGGCCACGGAGCTAGAATGGTGTCTAGCTGTTGCCGCCTACTTGGTCATCCGGCATGGAGATGCCTATATACCGACCTTCGAAAGGCTGGAATACGAGGTCGAACAAATGCGGCGGAAGCTCGGAAATCGCGAGCGAGCGCAGCGCGTGCTGGCCACGCTCAACCTAAATGGCTCGGACAGCTGGAGCCGTGAGGTTGGTTCTCAAGGCCTGGATGGCGCCGCAATCACATTCGCCCGGGCGGGGTAAAAGCGATTTTTTGGAGCCACTCGCGCTTTTGCGCTAACGAAGGTCCCGCGCCGTATTTGGGCCGGATCCATTTGTGGCCCATCAGAGAAGCAATTACCTTCTCCGGCGCCTCAACTGCCGTCAGCCGGTCCTCGAAAGTGTGTCGCAGGCTATAAAGACTATGCTCGGAAGTCGGCAGAAGTTCCTTGCTGGCGAGCACCTTGTTGACGAGCGCTGAAAGTGACGCGGCCTTGTCGCGATAACGAGGAAAGCCGTCCGGATGGAGCTTGATGGCTGCAAGTGCGCCGCCAACCAAGGGAATGTCACGGGCTGAATGACCGGTCTTCAAGCGACGGCCATTGGGGCGCACCCGCACATGCGGGATTTCTCGATCGAGGTGGATTGTTTCGGTGGTGAGGTTTGCCGCTTCAGAAAGCCTGAGTCCGGTATCGGCAATCACATAGATTAGATGGCGGGCTTCGTCATTGAGTCCGTCGAGCGCGCCTTCAGCGAGTATCTTCTCCTGAATGAACTCCGCTGTGAACGCAGCGCGTTGCCCGGGGACGGCGCCGGAAAGACGCAGGTTTCGAAAAACCGGCTCCAGCTTGAGCTGGTGAGTCAGATCGACGACGCGCAGCATTTTCGAAACATGGCCGATGTCCTTGTTGGCCGTACCGATATCAAGTCCATCCTCAACGATCCGCTTTTGCCACCACTCGCGGAACGCGATTGCGTCGTCCCGAGTGAGGCTTGCGATCTCCTTGTCGCCAATGACTCCAACCAGATTGGCAACTGCGCGCTTTTTGGGGTTACGCCATTTCTTGATTTGGTTGGGCGACATGGTCAGCAAGTTCTGTTGCTCGATCGTCTCGAATTCCTTGATAAGACCGCTCAGGCGGACCGCTGGCCGCTTCTCCCCACCCATGACGGCCGAGACGTCCTGCGCGTCCTCGATCGATTTTTTGTCGAGGAGCAGCTTGATACGGGCCATGAGTTCGTCGAGCGGCCCCGCTGCTAGTTCCTCGTTAGTGCGATAGGCCAATCCAAATGACCGCGCGCGCTTCCTCGCGGCTTCGAAACGCAGCCCCGCCTCGGCGGATTGGCCTTCCCGCAGTCTACGCCAATACGCCTCCAGCCCCGCGCCGAGGCTTTGCACTGCATCTCGCGCCCGTACACCGCGGGGATCGTCAGCCACGGCGACGCCCGTGGAAATGCGTACTAGGCAGCGGCGATCAAACGCCGCGAATTCCTTCGGCACCCTGCGGACGAGATACCAGATGCCTTCACGTTTATGCGGCTTTGGCGCTGCGGAACGTCGCATTATCTTTCTCTAATGTTACACAGTTTGTTACACAGTCTAAGATATGTTTCGCTTCGTGCTGGTCAAGCGCAACAAGGAAGCTTTTGAAAGGAAAGGATTTTTATGGAAGCTAAATGGCGGAGAGGGAGGGATTCGAACCCCCGATGGGCTTGCACCCATGCCGCATTTCGAGTGCGGTGCATTCGACCACTCTGCCACCTCTCCGCGGTCATGGTCGGCCGTTGCCGGCGCGGCGCACTAGATAACGGCTGAACGGGCAGGTTACAAGGCCAATCCGTCAGTTATTTGGCTTGCCGGGCAAGCAGCGGATTCGCGACGGTTCAGCGGCGGCGAGGCCTGGGTAGGTTGGTAACCAGTCACGCGTGCTTGCCTCGACGACGGTCACGTCGTGCAGTCGTGCTGACACGCTCGATCCTTCGGCCGCCAACAACAGTCCCGACAACAGCTGTTTGCCTTGACTCGCACTCAACCTTCGGTTAGGGACAGCGCGCAATCGGCGTGGAGGGTTCTTCCGCGCCGCTTGTTTTTTGAACCCGCAGACTGACAAAAAGACGGCTGAACCGCCAGAGGCGGCTCATCAAGGCCGACCGAACAGCGAAAGGCAAAAAATGTTCGCAGTCATTAAAACGGGTGGCAAGCAGTATCGCGTTGCCGCCAACGATCTCCTGAAGATCGAAAAACTCGAAGCCGCTGTCGGCGATATGGTCGAGATCGGCCACGTCCTCGCACATGGCGAAGGCGAGAATGTCACGTTCGGCGCGCCGTTCGTCGACGGCGCGGTGGTCACCGCCGAAGTCGTCGAGCAGGGCAAGAACCGCACCGTCATCGCCTTCAAGAAGCGCCGCCGGCAGAATTCGCGCCGCAAGATCGGCCATCGCCAGCTTTTGACCACCGTGCGGATCTCCGAGATCCTGCTGGGTGGCGCCAAGCCGACGAAGACGGCAGCGGTCAAGGCGCCGAAGAAGGTGAAGGCCGAGGCCGCCACCGAGGTGCAGGCGGAAGCCGCGCCGAAGAAGGAGCCCAAGGCCAAGGCAGCCGAGACAAAGGCAGCCGAGACCGCGGCAGCGCCGCTGTTCAAGGCGCCCAAGGGTGAGCCGGACGATCTGACCGTGATCAAGGGCATCGGCCCGGTCGCAGCCAAGGATCTCAACGAGCAGGGCATCATCACCTTCGCGCAGCTCGCCAAGCTGACCGACAAGGATGTCGCCAAGATCGACGAGCACATGCCCTTCAGCGCCGACCAGATCAAGGACTGGCGCGAGCAGGCCAAGGAATTGGCGGCGAAGTAATTTTCTGGCGACCAGGTCGCCGGATCGGACTTGAAACGGAACGCGAACGCGTTCATAAGGCCTTTTAGGCGCCTTGCGGCGCAACGGAGTTAGTTAGATGGCACACAAGAAAGCTGGCGGCTCGTCGCGCAACGGTCGCGACTCGCATTCCAAGCGTCTGGGCGTGAAGAAGTTCGGCGGCGAAGCCGTCATCCCGGGCAACATCATCATTCGTCAACGCGGCACCACGTGGCATCCCGGCGTCAATGTCGGCATGGGCACGGACCATACGCTTTTTGCGCTCGAGACCGGCGCCGTGACGTTCAACAAAAAAGCCAACGGCCGAACCTACGTATCGGTCAACCCGATTGCCAAAGCCGCGGAGTAGCCGGTTCCGCACTAGAACACCGGCGCCCATCTCGGGAACCGGTGTCTGGCAAAGCCAGGAAAAGGATCAGGGGAGATGGGTTTCCATCTCCCCTTTTTCTTGTGCCTGGAGGACTTTCAAATGGTTGCCGAAGCGGAAGACTCAGAAGACGAAAGTTACGCGATAGACTGCCCGGTGCTGGTCACCGAGCGGCTGGTGATGCGGGCGCCCCACGAGGGCGATATCGCGGGGCGGGTCGAGCTTGCCGACAACCGCCATGTCGCCGAAATGCTGGCACGCATGCCGCACCCCTATGGCGAGGCCGAGGCGCGCGCTTTCCTGGCCATGACCAAATCGCGCCGGGCCGGCATTGCTTATGCCCTGACGCTGGCCGGCACCGACACCTTCGTCGGTTGCGCCGGCCTCAACACCACCGATCGCGGGCTGGAGCTCGGTTACTGGATCGGCGAGCCGCACTGGAAGAAGGGCTATGCGACGGAAGCAGCGCACGCGCTGGTCGATCTCGCCTTCCAGAGGACGTCGATCCAGGTCCTGCATGCCTCGACGCGGGTCATCAATCCGGCCTCGCGCCGCGTCATCCACAAGTGCGGGTTCCAGTATGCCGGCCAGGGCATGCTGAACTCGATCGTCGCCGGCCAGGTTCCCGTCGAGCGCTACCGGCTCGATCGCAAGACCTGGACCAGCCTGCGGAACTGGGTGCATTTCTGATGGATGACGACGGTCAAACCAATGGTCGACAGCAGCGATATTGAAACGGCCGCGATCGCGCCGATGACGCCTGGGGATATCGAAAGCTTTCATCGCGCGCTCGATGTCGTAGCGCGTGAGCGAAAGTACTTGTCCTTCCTTGAGGCGCCACCGCTGGATCAAGTCAGAAGTTTCGCAATGGATCGTATCGGGAGAGGCGATCCGGGGTTCGTGGCCGTTGTTCGTGGCGAGGTCGTCGGCTGGTGCGACATCTCACGCCATGATCGGCTCATCCATGCCCATCGCGGCTCCCTCGGGATGGGGATTGTTCCTCCCTATCGGGGGCGAGGGCTTGGACTGCGGCTCATCAATGCAACCTTGGCGCAAGCGCGCAGGGCCGGTTTCGTCCGCATCGAACTCTCCGTGCATTCCGACAATGCTCGCGCCATCTCTCTCTACGACAAGGTCGGGTTTGTCAGGGAGGGCGTGCAGCGCGATGCCGTCCATGTCGACGGGGAATACCGCGATACGATCATGATGGCGATCGTCGAACGCGAAAACGCCGCCAGATGAATGGCCATCAGCCCAGTTCGACCCACACCGGCAGATGGTCCGAGCCGACTGCCTTTCGGTCGACCCACAGACGCTGCAGGGATCTGGCAAGCGAAGCGCTGGTAAAGATATAATCGATGCGCTTGTGCCGGCTGGGATCGGTGGGTTGCTTGGGATCGACCCAACTGATGAGATCGTCGCCGGTGGCGTTCAGCCGCAAGGCGGCATCGACGGCGAAGTCGGCGGTCAGCGGCATGCCGAATTCATGGTCCGGCCGGCCGGCGAGTTCGACATATTCGGGTGAGCCGGCCAGCATGTTGAAATCGCCCATGCCGACAAAGGCTTCGGGATGCGGCAGTTCCGGCAGGCCGATCTCGGCGACGCCGGACAGTGCTCCGCCTTCGAGCGCATAGTTCAGCATGCGTTGGCGCAGGAACTGGATCTGGCTGGCGCGTTCGAGGGGGCTGCGGTGATCGAGATGGATGGAATAGAAGCGGATGAAACCAAGCGGCGTCTCGATCAGCGCTTCCAGCGCGCCGCGCTGGAAGTTCATCATCTCGAAGCTGCGGCTGCGCGGCAAAAGCAGGTTGCGCGACAGATGAATGGGCGTCCTAGACAGCACCATGTTGCCGAGCTGGAAGGTTTTCGTGACGGCACGGCCGTTGTCGATGTGCGAACCGATATTGGCCTCGAAATTGCTGCCATAGACGGCGAAATAGTCGGGCAGCGCCTCGCCGATCTCGGCGACCATGTCGCGGCCGCCATTCCGAGGATTGTTGCGGGTCACCTCCTGCAAAGCGATCACGTCGGCGCCGCGCACGGCATCGGCGATGCGCCCGACATCGTACTGCCCGTCGAGGCCGATGCCGTACTGGATGTTGTAGGTTACAAGCTTCATTCCGACGTCTCTCCGGCCAACCCCACATGGCCATTGTCACAAAACGGCCTCGCCCTTCGCCGCGCCTTGGTTTAGAGCAAGGGCCAAGGTTTAGAGCAATGCCGCAAAGCCACTAGT
>NZ_RZRA01000317.1:0-5538 GCF_003998945.1 Mesorhizobium sp. M7A.F.Ca.CA.003.01.2.1
GATGGCGCTGATCCAGTTGCCGAGCTTGGCATAGCGCAGCACGTAGATTGCCAGCAGCGAGAGACCGATGAACCACCACAGCGAGGTGTAGAACCGGAACGAGCCGACATTGAAGCTGCCGGCCAGCAGCGTCACGAAAAAACCCGGCTGGTCCCAGGATTTCAGCGGAAAGCCCTGCGTGATGTAGAGCGCTGCCCCACGCACCACGAGCAGCATCGACAGCGTGACCAGGAAGGACGAAATGCCGATCTTGGTGACGATCAGCCCGTTGATGGCGCCGATGGCGATGCACAGCAGAAGCCCGGCCAGAAGGGCGACACCTATATCCACGCCGCCGTTCTGCACCAGGAGCATGACGATGACCGGCGCCAGCCCGAACACGGCGCCGACCGACAGGTCGAACTCGCCCGCCGTCAACAGCAGCGTCATGCCGAGCGCGATGATGCCGAGCTCGGGCAGGAACGCCATCATGTTGGAGATGTTGAGCGGCGACAGGAAATTGGCATCGGCAACGGCGAACACCGCGAGCAGGACAATGAGGATGACGAGCGAGGAGAATTGCGGCGAGCGCATAAGGCTCGATCTGCGTTTCCCGACAGGCATTTCGTCTTCTGCGGCGATCATCATGACTGCTTGAACCATGCTTTGAAGAGACGCCCGCAGCTTACGCCGCGGGCACCGTTTTCACTTCGTGTCGTAGAGTTTCAGGATCGGTTCGACGCTCGAGGCGTCGTAGAGGCTGAACGTATGGATGTCGTAGCCGATCGGCTCACCCGAAGCGGCGAGCCCGAGCAGCGCCACCGGCATGAAGCCCTGCGCAGACGGGAACTGCCAGGCGGCCGCGTTGACGAAACCGGATTTGACGGCTTCCGCGGTTTCCTTGGAATTGCCCCAGCCGACGACCGGGATCTTGCCGGCCGGCACGCCGGCGCCGTCGAACACCCGCTTGACGCTGGCCGCGACGGAATCGCCAAGCGCGATGATCGCCGGCGGATTGTTGGCCACCATGTAGTCGGTCATCTTGGCAATGATGCCGGCCGGGTCGGTGCCGCAATCGACCACATCATATTTGATCCCCAACGGATCGAAGACGCTGGCGATGCCTTCGGTCTCCAGCTGCTGATAGCTGGCGCCGGGCACTTCCACCGGCAGGAACACCTTGTCGCCCTGCTTCACCATCTTGTGGTCGACAAGATACTTGGCCCAGATGACCCCCGCCTCCTTGAGATCGGCGCCGACATAGGCCTGCCGTCCGGTCGCCGGATCGTCTGTGTTGAAGAACACGATCGGGATGCCGGCTGCCTTGGCCGCCTTCACCTCTTCCGTCCACAAGCCCGGCTGGGCCGACGTGGTGGCGATGCCGTCGGGCTTGGCCGCAAGCGCGGAATTGAAGGCCTCCTTCTGCGCCGCCATGTCGCCGCCGCTGAATGAGATCTTGCAGGTCACCTTGAGCTGGTCGCAGGCTTTGGTCGCGCCGGCATTCCAGTCCAGCCAGAACGCATCCGACGGACCGCCATGCGACAGCAAGTAGAACGTCTTCTGGCCATCCTGCGCCATTGCCGGCGCGCTCAACGAGACGCCGGCGAGCAGCGTTACGGCAGCCGCCAGTTTCAATGCGAATTTCAACATTTTTTCTCCTCCCTTACTTTGGAACCGAACCGCGCCGCCGCGAACCAGCGGCGCGAGAAGGCCGTCACAGACCGTTGGCGCGGAACTTCCCGTCGAGGAATTTCTTGGCCCTCGGCACGTCGTCTTCCGAGAGATGCTCGATGATCACCGGGATGTTCGGATGCTTTTCCGCCAGCCGCTGGAGATAGAGGTCGTAGTTCAGCGAACCGAGGCCCGGTGCCGGCAACTCGATCTCACCGACGCCACGGAATGTATGGCTCTCCAGCGCGTCCTCGTCGCCGATATCGGCGTGCTTCTCGGACTTGTCGCCGCCCGAACGCTTGACGTCCTTGGCGTGAGCTATTCTGATCTTGTCGGTCAGCGTGTCGAACACCTGGTTCAGGATCTGGTCCATCCTGTCGATGTTATGCGTCTCGAAATAATTGGTCGGGTCCATCAGCAGACCGAGGCCGGGGTGATCGACCTGCGCGAACATCTTGACCGTCTCCTCGACCGAGCCGACGACGTTGTTGACATAGGTTTCGAGCAGGAAGACCGCGCCGTGGTCATAGGCCGTCTGGGCAAGGTCGGCGACCACCTTGCGGCATTCCTCGAACCCTTCCTCGGTCTTGTTCTTGGGGTGATGCACCCAGTCGGATTCGGTGTTGTAGGTGCCGGTTTCCGAGATCACATACGGGCTGCCGAAATGGCGGGCGTTGCGGATGATCTCTTTGAGGTAGCCGACGCGCTTGTCGCGCTCGGCCTTGTCCGGGTGGATGATATTTGTGTAGCCGGAAATGCAGCACACCGGCAGGTGATGATCGCGGAAGACGTCGCGCACCTTCTTGGCCTTGTCCTTGGTGATCTGCCCGGCCGACAGGTCGACATCCTTGAAGTGGAGGTCGAGTTGCACCGTGTTGAAATCGAGCCCGCGGATCTTCTTCGCCGTCTCTTCGAGGCCGTACGGGAAATAGCCCGTGAAAATACCTGCCTGCATCATGGTGTGAATTCCTCCCTGTAAGCGATTCAGTTGTTTGGTGTTTCAGCTGCGGTGATCAGGTAGCGATTTCGGAAAGCTTGACCGTGCGGGCCTCGTCGATCGAGCGGTAGCCCGCCTCGACCAGCGCCATGGTCTTGACGTTGTCGGCGACCGACAGCGCCGGCGGCGTGCCGGTCTTCACCGCGTGCTGGAGCTGCTCCATCACACCGATAAAGGCATGCGGGAACCACATCGTGTCCCAGCTCGGGCTGACCCATTCGCCGCCGGTCGTCTCGGTCGAAGCGTAAGTCAGCGTCGAGGCAGCGCCCGTCGGCCAGCCGATGGTGCCCTTCGCGACCCCCTTGCTGCCGTCGACGCGCCAGTTGATGTGCTGGTCGTCCTTGTAGCCATCCTGGCGCGGACCCGACCAGACATCCTCCAGCGACACGGCAAGCACGCCGGACGGGAAGCGCAGCGTCGACACGGTGATGCCGTCGGAGTGGTCGAATGTCGTGCGCGGGTCTTTGCGTGTCAGCGTGGTGATCTCGTCGGGATCGCCGAACAGGAAGCGCAGCACGTCGAGATGATGCACGCTCATATTGGCGAGCGTCAGCCGGTCATAATCCTCGAGAAAGCTCTGCCAATGCGGGATGGCGTGCATGTCGATCTGCGCGAAGACGATGTCGCCCAGCGCGCCGCTGTCGATGATCTGCTTCAAGACGCGCATCGATTGGTCGTAGCGCATGTTCTGATTGATCGAGAGGATCTTGCCGGCCTTGGCCGCCTCATCGCGCAGCTTGACCGCTTCCTCGACTGACAGCGCCAGCGGCTTCTGCGCCAGGATCGCCTTGATATGCTTCTGCCTCAGCGCGTGACGGATCAGCGCCGGCTGCAGGTCGGGCGGGAAAGCAAGGTCGATGATCTCGACATTTTCGTCCTCGATCAGTTTTTCCGGTGTGTCGTGGACGGTCGGAATGCCCCAGCGCGTCGCCACCTTATCGGCGCTGGCCCTGGTGCGCGAGGCGATTGCCACCACCGGGAACCCGGCTTCCTTGTAGGCGGCGAGATGGCACTCGGCCATGATCATGCCTGCGCCGACACAGCCGATCTTGTATTCCTTCGTGCGGACCTTCACGTCCGGCTCGAAGCCTTTGCTTGCCATCTCTTCCTCCCGAAACTCTTTCCTTGCGGCGGCCGTCATCGTGCCAACGCCCCGCCGCTCTGTTCGAAATAATGCACTCTGGCCGGCTCGCAGGATATCGCCACCATGGCATCCGGCCGGATGTCGGGCTGGCCGCGCAGCAACGCCTTCAGCCGCGCCTGCCCGGCAGCGAGCGTCACCACGGTGTAGCCGCCAAGCGGCTCGACCTCGAACACTCGCGCCGGGCGGCCCGGGCCCCCGTCCGCCCACGGTCTGACCTTGATGTCCTCCGGCCTCAGCCCGATCTCCACGGCATCGGCGGGCGCTGTCTTGTCGTCGATGCGGATCGTGCCTTCAGCCGCTTCGACACCGCCCTCGCCACGCGCCGATCTGAGGATGTTCATCATCGGCGAGCCAAGTAGCCTTGCCACATAGGTGCTGGCCGGGCGGTCGTAAATCTCTGCCGGCGTACCGATCTGCCTGATCTTGCCGTCCTCCAGGATGGCGATGCGATCGGCGACCGACATCGCTTCTTCCTGGTCATGCGTGACGTAGATCAGCGTCTTGCCGAGTTCGCGCTGGATGCGCTTCAGCTCGACGCGCGTTTCTTCGCGCAGCCTGGCGTCGAGCGCCGAGATCGGATCGTCCATCAGATAGGCATTGGGATCGCGCACCAGAGCCCGGGCGATCGCCACGCGCTGCCGCTCCCCGCCCGAAAGCTGTCCCGGCGGCTTGTGCAGGATATGGCCGATATGTAGCTTCGCCGCGACGTCGGTGACCCGCCGCTTGATCTCGGCCTCGGCGACCCGGCGTTCGACCAGGGGAAAGCGGACATTTTCGAGCCCGCTCATATGCGGGAACAGCGCCAGGTTCTGGAACACCATAGCCACGTTGCGCTCGGCCGGCGACATCGCGTTGACCGGCCTGCCTCCGATCAGGATTTCGCCGGTGTCAGGTGTCTCCAACCCGAGCACCAGGCGCAGGATGGTCGACTTGCCCGACAGCGGCGGACCGAAGAAGCAGAAGAACTCATTGTCGTTGACGGTGAACGAGGCGTCGTCGACGGCGAGTGTATTGCCGTAGCGTTTGGTCACATTACGGAAGACGATAGCGGCCATCTCAACCTGCCTTCATCGCAAGGCCGGTAGCGGCGTCGAAGACGCGCACCGACGACGTAGTGGGAGCGATGACAGCGGTGTCGCCGATAGCCAGCCCGACATCATTGTCGAACACCGTTTTCACAGCCGCCTCGCCCTGGCCGAGATGAACGATGGTGCGCGCACCGATCCGTTCGACAAAGGTCACCGGCATTGCGAGGCCCTGCCCATTCTGCACCAACGTCGCCTGTTCAGGCCGGAATCCGTAAAGCACCTCGCCGCGTGCACCACGCATGGCCGCTGCGAGTTCGCCCGGCAGCGGCGGCGTGACGCCCAACGGTCCGAGATCGACGACCAGTCCGCGGTCGCTCTCCGCCGGCCTGCCCTTGAGCAGATTCATGCCCGGCGCACCGATAAAGCGGGCGACGAAGACATTGGCTGGATCGTTGTAGACCTCGAGCGGCGTGCCGACCTGCTGCAAAACCCCATGATCCATGACCGCGATGCGGTCGGCCATGGTCATCGCCTCGAGCTGATCGTGGGTGACATACACCATGGTCTGGCGGAACTGCCGCTGCAGCTGCTTCAGTTCGGTGCGCATGACGGCCCGGAAAGCGGCGTCGACATTGGAGAGCGGCTCGTCGAGCAGGAAGATCGCCGGCTCCATGATCGCCGAGCGGCCGATCGCCACCCGTTGCAATATATTGACCGAC
>NZ_RZRA01000318.1:0-5533 GCF_003998945.1 Mesorhizobium sp. M7A.F.Ca.CA.003.01.2.1
GGTCAGCGAAATCAGGAACAGCGCCGCGAACAGCCGCGGCGCGTTGAGCCGGTAGCCGGCCTCGATGATGCGCGAGGCAAGGCCGGACGACTGGCCGGTGGTACCGGCAACGAACTCGGCCACCACGGCGCCGATCAGCGACAGGCCGCCGGCGATCTTCAACCCGCCGAGGAAATAGGGCATCGCCGCCGGCAGCCTGAGATAGCGCAATTGCTGCCAGCGCGTCGCGCCGTTGAGCTTGAACATATCGCGCAGATTGCGGTCGACGGAGTTGAGGCCAAGCGTGGTGTTGGACAGGATCGGAAAGAAGGCGACGATCCAGGCGCACAGCAGAAGCTTGGTCGTCTGGTCGTTCACATAGATGTTGATCAGCGGAAAGATCGCCACGATCGGCGTCACCTGCAGCACGATGGCGAAGGGGAAGAACGACATCTCGACCCATTTCGACTGCGCGAACAGCACCGCCAGCCCGACCCCGCCTATGACCGCCAGAGCCAAGCTGAGAAAGGTGATGCGCAAGGTGACCAGCAGCGAGGAAAACAGCAGGCCGGCATCGTTGTAGAGCGTCCACAGCACCACGCCGGGACGCGGCAGGATGTATTGCGGGATCTCGTTCCACACGCAGATGCGATCCCACAGCCAGATCGCCAGGATCATGATCGCCAGCGGCAGCACCCAGCGGCCGATCCGTTCGAACCGCGCCTGGCGCACGCGGCGTGCTTCCTCGGGGTCGAGTTCGAGCACGCGCTCGTCAATGGCCGTCATAATGCGCGCCTGCTGTTGAGTTGATGGCCTTGACCAGCACGTCGGAAGCCTGACGGCACAGTGCCGCATAGTCTGGCGAGGTGCGAAACGCCTCGTCGCGCGGATAGGAGGCCTCGATGGCGAGTTCGTCGAACACCCTGCCCGGCCGCGCCGCCATGACGACGACGCGGTTGGACAGGAACACGCTTTCGAAGACACTGTGGGTGACGAAGACGACGGTGAACCGTTCGTCCTGCCACAGTTCCAGGAGATCGTTGTTGAGCTTGAAGCGGGTGATCTCGTCGAGTGCCGCGAACGGTTCGTCCATCAGCAGCACGCGCGGTTTGGTCACCATGGCGCGCGCTATGGATACGCGCATCTTCATGCCGCCTGACAGTTCGCGCGGCACCGCGTTTTCGAAGCCGGTCAGGTGAACCCGCGCCAACATCTCCGTTACCGCCGGTGTCGCCTTGGCGTGCGAAATGCCTTTCAGCCGAAGCGGTAGCCAGACATTGTCGAAAACATTGGCCCAAGGCAGCAGCGTCGGCTCCTGGAAGACGAAGCCGATGTTCGAGCGGTCGAGCGAGCCGCCACCGCGCCAATCGAGCACGCCGGAAGTTGGCGTCGACAGGCCGGCGATCAGCCGCAGCGCCGTCGACTTGCCGCAACCCGACGGCCCGAGCAGGCTGACGAAATCGCCTTCCCGGATGGTCAGGTCGACGTCGCTGAGCGCCGTCACGCCGTTGGAGAACACCTTGCCGACGCCCTTCAGCGCCAGGAGCGTCGGGGCCGCACCCGACGCAGCCGGCGCTTGCGCCACTTTTTCCCTTATCATTCCGGGGCGGCCTATTTCTTCAGCTCGAGCCCGACGCCTTTGTTGATGAAGGTCAGCGTGTAGGCCTTCTTGATGTCGATGCCGGCTGGCGTGACCTTAGCCTTTACCATCTTGTCGTAGAAACTCTTGATCCGCGCGTCGGTCATGGCGCCGATGCCGAGCTTTTCGGTGTCGCCGGAATCGGCCAGGCCGAACTTCTTCATCTGCTCGATCGAGAACGCGATCTGCTCGTCGCTCATGTCGGGATTGTCTTTCTTGATCATGTCGTTGGCGGCTTTGTTGTCGCCGTAGAGATATTTGTACCAGCCCTTGGCCGAGCCATCGACGAAGCACTGGACCACCTCCGGCTTCTTGTCGATCGTGTCCTGCATCACTTCGATCGTCGTCGAATATGTGTCCCAGCCATAGTCGGCGAGCAGGAACTGGTTCGGCACGAAGCCGCCTTCCTTCTGGACCGCGAACGGCTCTGAGGTGACGTAGCCCTGCTGGATCGACTTCTTGTTGGCGAGGAAGGGAGCGGTGTTGTAGGTGTAGGGCGCGCGTTTGGAGGCGTCGAAGCCGAGTTCGATGACCATCCACTGGAAGAAGGTCTGCACGCCCTCGTCGCCCAATATGTACTGGTCGGCGTTCTTCAGGTCCTCCCATTTGTCGAGCCCCTCGCCGGGGTGGGACATGATGACCTGCGGGTCCTTCTGGAAATCCGCCGCCACCACGCGCATCGGTATGCCTTGCTGGACCGCATCGAAGGCCGACAGCAGATTGCCGCCCATGTAGAAATCGATCTTGCCGGCCAGCAGCATCGGCCGGCCGCTGACTTGCGGACCGCCCTGCATGATGGTGACGTCGAGGCCGCAGGCGGCGTAGGTGCCGTCCGCCACGGACTGGTAATATCCGCCATGTTCCGGCTCGGCCAACCAGTTGGTGCCGAAGGTGACTTTCTCATTCGCAGCCGCACCCAGCGTGCTGGCTGCAAGCAGGGCCACAACCGCCACCGAGATCTTCTGTTTTCCGTACATCGACACCACCCTCTGTTTGCTCCGGCGCGCCACGCGCCAGGCTCGACACCAAAGATTCAAGAAGCAAGACACATGCCACCGGCGTCTGGCGCCGGGACCGCCCGCTTGAAAGACGTTGCCATGCCAAGCGCGAACGGGTCATGCTGTACGGAAGGCATCGTGCCTATTTTTTGAACGGCTGTCCACAATCGCCCGGGCAACATGCACCGCCATCTTGAAGGTGTAATGAGTCCGGCTTTAGGTGGCGGCATCCAGGAGATTGCCATGTTCAAATTCCTCACCCCGAAGTCCATCAAGCCGCCCTTTGCCCGCTACAGTCACGGCGTCGAGGTGCCGGCCGGCAAGCGGCTTGTGCTGTGCTCGGGCCAGGTCGCCATCACCGCCGACGACCTGATTCCCGAAGACGCCGGAGCGCAGGCCGAACTCTGCTTTCAAAACATCGCGGCGATTCTCGGCGAAGCCGGCCTGGGTCTCAGGGATATCGTGCGCATCAACGCCTATGTCACCGACCGCGCGCATCTGCGGCCCTATATGGACGTCCGCGACCGGCTGTTTTCGAGCCCCGCGCCAGCGTCGACATTGATGATTGTTTCCGGCTTTGCCCGGCCCGAATTCAAGGTCGAAATCGAGGCCATCGCGGCGGGGTGATCGACAGGCCGCCCGTCCCGCGCTAGGTCTGCCTGACCATTGAAGAGGCATGACATGACCGTACCCAAAAGACGCGTGTGGTGGGGCGACTACCGGACCACCGAATACGCCTCGATCGATCCCGAGGCGACCATCGCCGTGCTGCCAGTGGCGGCGATCGAGCAGCATGGGCCGCATCTGCCTGTTTCGACCGACACGTCGATCATGAACGGCATGCTCGACACGGTCATTTCGCGCCTGCCCGACGATCTCGACATCCGCATCCTGCCGGTGCAGGCCGTGGGCAAATCCAACGAACACCTGCATGCGCCGGGCACCCTCACTCTGCCGGCAACCACGCTGATCGAAGCCTGGACCGAGCTTGGCCTGTCGATCGCGCGCGCCGGTGTGCGCAAGCTGATCGTGGTCAATTCGCATGGCGGCAACGAGGAGATCATGGGCATCGTCACGCGCGAATTGCGCGTGCGCGAAAAGATGCTGGCGGTGAAGACCAGCTGGCAGCGTTTTGGCCGTCCGGCCGGCATGTATACCGAACTGGAGGACCGTCACGGCATCCATGGCGGCGATGTCGAGACCTCGCTGATGCTGCATTTCCGGCCGGACCTCGTGGACATGGGCAAATCAGACAATTTCGTTTCCAATGTCGCCAAGGCCGAAAAGGAATTTTCGCTGCTGCGCCACACCGGCACCCACGCCTTCGCCTGGATCGCCAGCGATCTCAACCCGAACGGCGTCGTCGGCGACGCCAGCATCGCGACGGCGGAGAAGGGCCGGCTGACGGCAGAATATCAGGCCGACGGCTTCATCAGCCTGCTGCAAGATGTGCGCAAGGCGAAGCTCGCGGAGTGGTTGACGTAGCCTCCAAACCAGTGGCAAGCGCTGTCATCGCTATTCCAGATCCTCTTGAACAAACGAGGCGATGGAGGAGGCGGATCAGACGAACAACGATATGGGGGCAAAGCTAGCTGTCGATCCTCAGCGCAAAGGGCGTGCCTTCAAAGGCGTCCGCGCCGCGCCCGATCGATTCGATCGCCTCGACCATGCGGCCGTTGCGCTCAAGCAACGCATCGGCCACGGCGATCAGTCGCGGATTGGGCGTTGCCGAAGGCGACAGCGCCCGCAGCGTCCGCGCCAATTCGGCCTCGTCACGCTTCGGCGCCAGTGCTGCCGCGATGATATAGGCCGAAGCCGTCGAGCGGCTGATGCCGGCATAGCAATGCACGAGCATCGGCCTTGCCCGGTCCCACCGGCGCGCGAAATCGAGCAGATTGCGGACATGGTCTTCGCCCGGCATGGTCATGCCGTCCTGCGCCACCGCGATGTCGTGCATGACCAGATGCAGGTGGTTTTCCCTCGAGATCGAGGCCGGCCGCACCACCTCCGTTCCGGCGGCGAGCAGCGAAAGCATGCGGTCGGCGCCGGTCCTGGCCACCGTTTCCTCGATCTTTGCAAGCGAGCAGACATGGATCATCGTTTTGAACCCTTCGATTGATGCTTGCGCCGCGACGCCCACTCGGCAAGTGCGGATTCGAGCCGCTGCCATTCCTCCTCACTGCCCGGCAGGCCGGCGCGCAGAACGTCAGGCCGGTCGGCAAAATGGCGAAGCAGGATGCCGCGCTCGCCGAGCGCTGCAAACAAATCGGCGGCATTGGTCAGACTGAGGAAACGATACAGTGTGGTTCCGCCCGCAACAGGAACGCCGAAGCGGCTGAAAAGCGCATCGAGACGCGCCGATTCACCGGCCAACGACGCCCGCATCACGTCCTGCCACCCGATGTCGGCAAGCGCGCGGATGCCATATTCCAGCGCCGGGCCGGCGACGGCCCATGGTCCGAACTGCGTATCCAGCCGGTCGACCGTCGCAGTATCGGAAAGTGCAAAGCCGAGCCGCAGCCCGGCCAGGCCAAAGAACTTGCCGAACGAGCGCAGCACGACGAGGCCGCCCCGACCGACATCGCCCGCGACGCTGTGCTGACGCGGGCCGACATCCATGAACGCCTCGTCGACGACCAGCAGTCCGCCCTTGGCGCGCAATCCGGCGGCCAGAGCCAGCAACCGGTCGCGCTCTATGACACGTCCATCCGGATTGTTCGGATTGACGATGATGACGAGGTCGGCGTCCGCCAACGCTTCGAAATTATCGACCTCCGCCACCTGGTGCCCGGCGATCGCGGCAGCGCGGGCATGTTCGGCGTAGGTCGGACCCAGCACCAACGCCTTGCCGGGCGAAATGAGCGACGCAACGCGCGGCAACAGGATCTGCGTGCCCGGCGCCGCCACGACGTTGGCT
>NZ_RZRA01000319.1:0-5522 GCF_003998945.1 Mesorhizobium sp. M7A.F.Ca.CA.003.01.2.1
TACGAGAACGGCGTACCGGCAGCGACGGTCAACGGCTTCGAGGGATTGGTCCCGGTTGTCATCTCCGACCAGGGCATGACCGCAACGCCGAGCACCGAGGGCAGCTTTGCCGGCAACCTGCCGGCGGGTGCGACCCCGGTCGCGACCGCCAACCTGCCCGCCGCCAACGCTGCGACCGCGCAATACACGTCGAAATCCTCCATGGTCGCCTACGACAATCTCGGCAACAAGAAGCTGCTCGACGTCTACTTCACCAACACCGGCGCCGGCACCTGGCAGGTGGCGGTCTTCGATCAGTCGAAGGCCACCGCTGGAACATCGTTCCCCTACACCGCCGGCGGCTTGCTGGGCTCGGCCAACCTGACCTTCGACACCACCACCGGCAAGCTCACCGGCACGCCCACCAACGTTTCATTTACCGTGCCGAACGGCGCCACCCTCAATCTCGATCTGTCGGCGCTGACCCAGCTTGGCACCGGCTTCACGGTTTCCGACGCCCAGGTCAACGGCAACGCACCGAGCACCATCGACAAGGTCCAGATCAGCAAGGACGGCACCATCTACGCCCAGTACAAGGACGGCTCGACCAAGCCGCTCTACAAGATCCCGCTGGCCGACGTACAGAGCCCGGACCAGCTCAAGGCGCTGCCTGGCAACGTCTATTCGCAGGGCACCGAGTCCGGCGCGGTTCGTGTCGGCTTTGCCAATGAAGGCAAGCTCGGCTCCATCATCTCCGGCGCGCTCGAGAATTCCAACGTCGATATCGCCGAAGAACTGACCAACATGATCGCGGCACAGCGCAGCTACACCGCCAATTCGAAAGTCTTCCAGACCGGTTCCGATCTGATGGACGTCCTTGTCAACCTGAAGAGATAAGACGGGCGTCGCCCGCGAAAGACCCGCATGTCACTGTCTACCGCATTGAGTATCGCCCAGTCGGCGCTTATGAACACCGCGCGACAGACCAGCGTTGTCTCGCGCAATGTCGCCGACGCCTCCAACCCGGACTATTCGCGGCGCCAGGCCGTCGTCACCAGCACGGCGCCGGGTGCGCGCTCGGTCGATATCCAGCGCGCAGCCAACGAGCTTCTGTTTCGCCAGAATCTCGCCGCGCTATCGGCCTGGAGCGGCCAGAACGCTCTCTACAACGGCATGGATCAGTTGGGTGTTGCGGTCAATGGCGTCGACAATGCGTCCTCGCCCTCGACTGCGATCGCCAACCTGCAGCAGGCGCTGCAGCTCTACGCCACCTCGCCGTCGAATCAGAACCTCGGCGCCTCCGTCATCGACGCCGCCAAACAGGTCGTGCGCTCGCTCAATGAGGGCTCCAAGGCAGTCCAGGATTTCCGCACCCAGACCGACGGTCAGATTGCCACCGCCGTCGACGACCTGAACTCGCTGCTCGGCCAATTCCAGGATGCCAACACGGCCGTCATGTCCGGAACCCGTTCCGGCACCGACGTTTCCGATGCGCTCGACCAGCGCGATGCGCTTTTGAAGAAGATTTCGAACTATGTCCCGGTGTCGACCTTCACGCGAGGCGACAATGACATGGTCATCACCACCGGCGACGGCACGACCTTGTTCGAGACGATACCGCGCACGGTCACCTTCGCGGCGTCGGCAGGCTATACCGCGGGTGCCGCCGGCAATGCCGTCTACATCGACAATGTGCCGATCTCGGCGGGAGCTGGTGGCAACACCAGCGCCAGCGGCACGCTTGCCGGCCTGCTGCAATTGCGTGACGGCGTCGCCTCGACCATGCAGAGCCAGCTCGACGAGACCGCGCGTGGCCTGATCACAGCCTTTGCCGAGACCGCACCCTCGATGGCCAACGCCGCCGGCCTGTTCACCTGGTCTGGTGCGCCGGCCGTGCCGGCCGCCGGCACGCTGGTCAACGGCCTTGCCGCGTCCATCAGCGTCAATGCAGCGATGGACCCGAGCACCGGCGGCAACCCGATGCTGCTGCGCGACGGCGGAGCCAACGGTGCGGCCTACGTCGCCAACACGGGCGGTGGCGCATCCTATTCCACCCTTCTGGTTGCCTATGGCGACCGGCTCGACCAGCCGATGACTTTCGACCCCGCCGCCGGGGTTTCGGCAACGTCCAGCGTGTCCGACTACGCCGCCAGTTCGATCGGCTGGTTCGAGGGCGTGCGCCAGCAGGCTTCGACCGCCTCCGACGCCAAGGAAGCACTGGCGTCGCGCAGCGCCGAGGCGCTGTCCAACGCGACCGGGGTCAATGTCGACCAGGAAATGTCGCTGCTGCTCGACCTCGAACACACCTACCAGGCATCGGCCCGGATGATGAAAACCGTCGACGACATGATGACGGCCTTGCTCAACGCGGTGGGATAATTCCATGACTTCAGTCTCCTCGGCCGCAATCTCCAATGCCATGCGCTCCCAGCAGATGCGCATGCAGGCCGAACTCGTCAAAGCCACGAAAGAATCCTCGACGGGCAGGGTCGCCGACGTCGGCCTGGCTCTCGGCGGGCGCACCACCCAGGCCGTCACTTTCCAGCGCGATCTTGACCGGCTCAACGTCATCATCGATTCCAACGGCCTGGTCGGCGCCCGGCTCTCCTCGACGCAGACCTCGCTTGGTCAACTCTCGACCGCCGCTCAGACGTTCCTGTCCGCCCTGACCACCGCCTCCTCAAGCGACTCGTCCAACAGCCTCACCCAATCCTCCGGCAAGGCGACCATCCAGCAGCTGACCTCGATCCTCAACACCAGCGTCAATGGCGAATACCTGTTCGCCGGCACCAACACCGACGTCAAGCCAATCAACGACTTCACAGCTGCCGGCTCCCCCGCCAAGGCGGCATTCGACGCCGCTTTCGTCGCCAATTTCGGCTTCACCCAGGATGATCCGCTCGCGGCCGACATCACGGCTGCCCAGATGGACGATTTCATCACCAATGATGTCGCCCCGCAGTTCACGGGCGCTGGTTGGCAGGGCAACTGGTCGAACGCCACCGACCAGCAGATCGTCAGCCGCATCGCACTCAACGAAACCACACCGACGTCGACCAGCGCCAACAGCGCCGGCATCCAGAAGCTCGCAATGGCGGCAGCCATGGTCAGCAGCCTGATGTCCAGCAACATCAGCCAGGCGGCGAAGAATACGGTTGTCAGCCGCTCCACCACATTGGTTGGCGAAGCGCTGAGCGGCATTGGCCAGCTTCAATCCGAGACCGGCATCGTCCAGAAGCGGGTTTCCGATGCCAACGATCGGATGAAAACGCAGGTCGACCTTTTCGAACGGCACATTCTCGACCTGGAAGCTGTCGATCCGGCCGAAGCCGCGACACGGGTCGCGGACCTGACACAGCACATCGAAACGTCTTTCGCGTTGACCGCACGCCTGCAGCAGCTCAGCCTGTTGAATTACCTGACCTGACAACGCTTAACGGAACGGTAGAGCCCCAACGATGTACCAATTCTCTTACGCCGACATCCAGAGCAACTCCGTTGCCGACGCGAAGGACCGCGAGCGCGAGCTTCTGACCCGCTCGATCGACATGCTGGCGGCAGCAGCAGTGGCCGGCCACGGTTCGATGGAGGCGATAGAGGCGCTTCACTTCACCAACCGCGTCTGGACCGCCTTCGTCGAGGATCTTGGCTCCAGCGACAACGCTCTGCCAAAGGAACTGCGCGCCAACCTCATTTCCATCGGCCTGTGGCTGCTGCGCGAGGCGGAGGACATCCGTCAGGGCCGCACCAACAATTTCGAAGGGCTGATCGAGGTGTCCCAGATCATCAGGGACGGCATTCAATGACCAACACGCTGAAGATATCGCTGAAGCCGAACGAAAAGATCTACATCAACGGCGCCGTCATCCGGGTCGACCGCAAGGTCACCGTCGAATTGATGAACGACGTCCAGTTCCTGCTCGAAAACCACGTGATCCAGGCCGAAGATGCCTCGACACCGCTCAAGCAGCTTTATTTCATCCTGCAGGTCATGCTGATGAACCCGGCCGGCGCCGCCGCCGCACGCGAGATGTTCCGTCGTTCGCTGCCGCTGCTTCTGGCAAGCTTCGAGGACGGCCAGATCTGCAGCGCGCTGAAACAGATCGACCGCATGGTCGGCGAGGACCATATCTACGAAGCGCTGAAGGCGATCCGCGCACTTTATCCGCTCGAACGCCGCGCGCTGGGTGGGAATGACGATGTTTCGGGTGCCGAGCGCCCGTTGGCTGTGGGAGCACGATACTGATGAACGTGGACATGACGACGACGATTCCGACCGGCGCCAATCAGGCCACCGCGTCCACCTCGAAGACAGCAGTCGACTACCAGTCCTTCCTGAAGCTTCTGATCGCCGAGATGAAGAACCAGGATCCGACCAAGCCGATGGATTCGACGCAGTATGTCGCCCAGCTCGCCACCTTCTCGCAGGTCGAGCAATCGGTGCAGACCAACACCAAGCTCAATCAGATCATGCAGTCCTCGGCGCTGTCGCAGGCCGACGCACTGATCGGGCGCTCGATAACCTCCGCCGACGGCCTGACGACGGGCACCGTGGCTTCGGTGCGCCTCGCCAGCAACGGTCTCATCGCCGTGCTGCAGAACGGCACCGAAGTCGCGGTCGGTCCGGGAGTTTCGGTCAAGGCGGCAAGCTGACGCTTTCGACAGAGAGCCAGTCCCATGAATGAGGCCGACGCTCTCGACATCGTCCAGTACGCGGTATGGACGGTGCTCGTCGCGTCCGCTCCGGTGGTGCTGGTCGCCATGGTGGTCGGCATCGGCATCGCCCTCATCCAGGCGCTGACCCAGGTGCAGGAAATCACCTTGACCTTCGTGCCGAAGATCGTCGCCATCATGCTGGTGGTGGCGCTGACCGGCCCCTTCATCGGCAGCCAGATATCGGCCTTCACCAACGTCATCTTCGAGCGCATCCAGAACGGGTTCTAACCTGTTTTGGGAAGGCGTGCCGCGGCATGCCGTTCGTAATTGTCCGAAGACAGACGCCGCCGATCCCCTTGGCGCCTCCGCACGCACGGCAGACAAGGCCTGGACCGCCTCTATCCCATTGTTGGACCATGAGCTTTTTTGCCCTTTGCGGCGCCATGCCCTACTTTCGGCAAACGGTCTGCGCAAACGGATTGTCTGACGGGCAGGCACGACATGGCAGGAATCCCAAATGATTGACGAAAAGCCGGACAGCGAGAGCGTCTCGGCGCTGGCGCCCTTCCGGCACGGCATTTTCCGCGCCGTGTGGGGCGCAAGTCTCGTCTCGAATTTCGGTGGCCTGATCCAGGGTGTCGGCGCCGCCTGGATGATGACCACGATCGCCACCTCGCCCTATCAGGTGGCCCTTGTCCAGGCTTCGACCACCTTGCCGATCATGCTGTTTGCGTTGGTCGCCGGCGCCATCGCCGACAGTTTCGACCGGCGCAAGGTGATGCTGGTCGCCCAGACCTTCATGCTGGTGGTGTCGGTGCTTCTGACCCTGTTCACCTATTCGGGCCTGATCACGCCATGGACGCTGCTTGCCTTCACCTTCCTGATCG
>NZ_RZRA01000031.1:0-13834 GCF_003998945.1 Mesorhizobium sp. M7A.F.Ca.CA.003.01.2.1
GCCCGCTTGCGCGCCATCAAGGCCGATATCGTCGCGCATGGTGGCCATGTCGACCTGTCGGCGCAAGACGTCGCCGCCCGCCACGGACTGTCGGCCCGCTACGTCCGCAAGCTGTTCGAGAGCGATGGCACATCCTTGATTGATTTCATGATGACCCAACGGCTGGCGCGCGCCCATCGCATGCTCGGCGATCCGCGCCATGCCGGACGCAGCATCACCGCGATCGCCTACGAGGCCGGCTTCAACGACCTTTCCTATTTCAACCGGGCGTTCCGTCGCCGTTATGACGCCACACCCTCGGACGTGCGGGCCGCGGCTTGCAAGCACTGACGCCCGGCTGCCGGCCAGCGGTCCTGTGCAGCGGCTGGACTCATTTGATCGCGTTTATTCGGCGGCCTTGGCCCCGGGATCGGCAAGCTTGTCGTCCCAGGTCACCGCCCGGTAGTCGAAACCATATTCCAGCGTCGGCTTGACGATGCGGAAATAGGGCGACAGGTCGAAATCGCGCGGCGTGTAGAGCGAATGGTGGCGGATGTGCAGGATTTCCTTGCGCGAATAGTTCGACTGCGCCGAGGCGCGGCCGGGCGCACGGGTGATCTCGGGCAGGATCGGATAGCGGATCTGGCCATAGGCCTCGGCAATCAGCGTCGAGCAGATCGCCCGTGTCGGATCGCCGGAACCGAAGGCCAGCATGCGGCGGCGCCAGCGCACCGGCACCGGCGGTGTCGGGAAGAAAAAACGCAGCATGTCGAAAATGTTCTTGAGGTCGTATTTCAGGCCGAGCTTGCCGATCATGAAGGCGACGACCTTGTCGCGATCCTCCGGCGCCAGCCCACTCGCCCGGCAGATACGGGTGTTGTAGGTGCGGTAGCGCGACAATGGAACGGCGACGCAGCCTTCGCCGATCGTGACCTCGATCAGGCGCGGCCGCTCCGAGCCGTCCGCCGGCGCGGGCAAGGCATCGCCGATATAGAAGGCCGCATGCGACCAGGTCGACTGGGTCAGGTACTTGATCGCCGCCGAGATCTTCTGGTTGCCCTCGATCAGCAGGATGTCGCCGGGCTCAAGCGTGCGACGCAGCGTTTCGGCATCGGAGGGGGTGTAGGGCTCGTAGCCGGACGATTCTTCCTGCAGCCGGCCGGCAAGCCAGCGGCCAAGTCGATCCAGAAGCGTGTCGCCGGGCTCGGTCATACTCCATGGCGATTAGCATGGGCGGGTAATGAGGGCTAGCGCACGCCTTTCTTCCCCCCGTCCGGACCGAGAGGAAGAGCGCCAAGTCATCCTACGATGCCGCGGCCTCTTCCGGCGGCGCAGCCAGATCGTCGCGCGCCTTGCGGGCCAGTTTGCGTGTCGAGCGTTTGGGACTGTCGCCGAACAGCTCGGCCGCCTCGGCAAGGCAGCTCTTCTTCAGCTGCTTTTCCGACCGCTTCAAAAGCTTGGCCAGAAGTTTCGTGTCCTCGGGCGGCCCGAGCAGCTGGTCGTCGGCCTCGAGCAGGGCGCGCATCACCAGCACATCGTGCAGGTCGCCCAGCCGCTCGCCCAGTTCGTCGACCGCGTTGCGCCTTGCTTTGATCGGTGTCGGCCACAGCCTGCCGAGCAGCGACAGATGCATGCCGTGGGTCTTGGCCGCCTTGCGCAGATCGTGGAAATCATCGGCCGCTCCCCGCGATCCGGCCTTGTCGAGCGCCTTCCTGGCGCGGCGCAGCGTGACGCGGGCGCCTTCGGCAAGCACGTCGGCCGCCTGTTCCGGCTGGTCGGGCAAGGCCAGCGTGCCGATGCGGTGCAGGCCCTCCTCGCAGGCGGCGGTCGCCGCGCCGATCGCCGCTTCGAGCCCTGTACCTTCGTGCAATTCATGCTGGCGCGCGATCAGCCTGTCGCGAACCGCGCCCAGCCCATCGTCGGCGCCCTCCTTGGGAAAGCTTGCCGCCAGGCGGTCGATGGTTTCGATCAGCGCTGTCGCCTCGCGCGGGCCGGCAAGCAGGGCCGCCACGTTGCGGTAGCACTGGTTTTCTGTCTCACAGAATGTTTCGTCACCGGAACGAACAAGCCGCAGCAAGGCGCGAGCGCTCTTCAGCCGCTTGCGGCATTTGTGCAGCGCCTGTTCCGGCCGGCTCCGTGCGGCGTCAAGATGATGCAGCGCCTTGCCGATCTCCTCGGCAAGGATTCTCCTGACCTCGCCGGTCAGCGGCAGGCGCGGATCGATGCGAAAGCTCATGCGGCGATCTCCGGAATCCCACCAAGGGCGAGCGACGCGTTGTAGAATTTCTGCTCGCCGGTGACTTCACGGCCGAGCCAGTCGGGCAGCATTTCGTCCGGCACGTCCTCCGGCGTCTCAAGTTCGGCGACCACAAGTCCCGCAAGCGGTCCGCCAAAGACATCGACTTCATAGAGATAGCCACGGTGCCTAACATGGTGACGTGTCTTCTCGATGACACGTCCGATGGCGAAGTCCAGCATCTCCACCGCCTCCGACAGCGGGATCGGGTATTCGAATTCGTCGCGCTCGCGCGCTTTGCTGCCGAATTTGAGCGTCAGCTTGGCGGAAGTGCCGTCGCTGATGCGGATGCGCACTGTGCGCCCGGGGCCGGCAGCGAGATAGAACTGGAGAATGCGGATATTGGCCTCGGCCAACTCCCGCCATGCGGTGCTGGTGACCAGGAATTTTCGTTCGACTTCCTTGCCCATGGCCGCGCACTAAAGCGTTTGCCGCCGTCGATGGCAAGACAATGACGAACAGAAGTTGACGTTAATCAATCGATTGATTAAAGTGCACTTATGATCAAACTACCTGAGCCCAAAGTTCTTCGTCGCGAGCCCGCCGAGATGACGCGCGCGGCGCTTGTCCAGGCGGCACTGAAGCTGTTCGGACGGCAGGGCTTCGACGGCACCTCGACGCGCGAGATCGCCGCCGAGGCGCGAGCCAATATCGGCTCGATCGCCTATCATTTCGGCGGCAAGGAGGGTCTTCGCACGGCCGCCGCCGACTTTATCGTCGAGACCATCCAGACGGTCGCCGGCCCGGCGCTCGGCAATGCGCAGGCGCCCGCGCCGGTCGGTCCGGAGGCAGCGCAGGCGCAGCTCTTCGCGGCGCTGGAGCGAATGGTCGGCTTTGTCGTGGCCAGTCCGCAGGCCGGTGAGATCGTGCAGTTCATCCTGCGCGAACTTTCCCATCCAACGGCAGCCCTCGATCGTATCTATGACGGTGTCTTCGAGCCGAGCCATCGCCGGCTGTGCCAGCTGTGGGAACAGGCAACTGGCGAGCCCGCCGAAAGCGAGGCCACAAGGCTCACCGTGTTCACGCTGATCGGCCAGGTCATCTATTTCCGCATCGGCCGTGAGGCGGTGATGCGCCGCATGGGCTGGCCCGATATCGGCGCCGCGGAGGCCGCCAAGGTGGTGGCGGTCACATCGGGCAATCTCAAGGCCATACTGGCCGCCAGAAAAGGGGCAAAGACAAAGGGGCAAAGACCATGAGCTTTCTGTGTTCGCTGCCGCTCGCCGCGCAGCTCTTCTCGGCCTGTGCCCCGGCAGCACCGCTGGCCGTCGGCTATGTCGAAGGCGACTACGTGCTGCTGGCGCCGATCGAGGTGGCGCAGGTAGAGACCGTCACGGTGAAGCGCGGCGACCGTGTGGTGCCTGGCACGACCGTGGTGACGCTGGAAAGTGCCGACGCAAAAATCGCTGTCGCGCAGGCGCAGGCCGGCCTTGCCCAGGCGCAGGCGCAATTGGCCGACCTGCAGATCGGCAAGCGGCCGGAAGAGATCGCCGTGCTGAAGGCCGAGGTCGATATGGCCAGCGCCCAGGCCGCCGACGCCAAGCGCAAATACGACCGCGCCGCCGATCTGTTCAAGCGCGGCGCCGGCACGCAAGCGGATTTCGACACCGCGTCGGCCACGCTCGAAACGGCCAATGCGCAGGTCGGCCAGGCCAAATCCAATCTCGCCGTCGGCGGCCTGCCGGCGCGCCCCGAGACGATCAAGGCCGCCGACAATCAGGTCAAGCAGGCGCAGGCCGCGTTGGAGCAGGCGCAGTGGCGGCTGTCGAAACGGGTGCTGGCCGCCCCTTCGCCCGGCCGCGTCAACGACGTCATCCGCAATCCGGGCGATACATCAGGTCCGACCGCGCCTGTGATTTCGATCCTGCCCGACGGCGCGGTCAAGCTCAGCGTCTATATCCCGGAGAGCGCCTTCTCCTCGGTCAAGGTCGGCACCTTGCTCGGCGTCCATTGCGACGGCTGCGGCCCGGATGTTAAGGCGCGCGTCAGCTACGTCTCGCCGGATCCCGAGTTCACCCCGCCGGTGATCTATTCGCTCGAGAACCGGCAGAAGCTGGTCTACCTCGTCGAGGCGCGGCCGGAGGGCGATGCCGGCCCGCTGCAGCCCGGCCAGATCGTCGATGTCGATCTGGCGGACAGCGCAAGATGAACGCCATCGACGTACACGGCCTGGTCAAGCGCTTTGGCGACAAGACCGTCGTCGACCATGTGACGATGTCGGTTGCCGAGGGCGAGATCGTCGGCTTTCTCGGCCCCAACGGTTCGGGCAAGACGACCACCATCCGCATCATGTGCGGCCTGCTGACGCCGGACGAGGGCGAAGGCACGGTGCTCGGTTTCAACATCCGCACCGACAGCCTGCGCATCAAGCGCGAAGTCGGCTACATGACGCAGAAATTCTCGTTCTACGAGGATCTGACGATCGGCGAGAATCTCGAATTCGTGGCGCGGCTCTACCGGCTGAAGCCGGTCGAGGGGCATGTCGCGAGCACGTTGGAGGACCTCGGCCTGACGTCGCGCCGCAACCAGCTGGCCGGCACCTTGTCGGGCGGCTGGAAGCAGCGGCTGGCGCTGGCCGCCTGCATCATGCACAAGCCGAAATTGCTGCTGCTCGACGAGCCTACGGCCGGTGTCGACCCGAAGGCGAGGCGCGAGTTCTGGGACGAGATCCATCGCCTCGCCAGCGGCGGGCTGACCGTGCTGGTCTCCACCCACTATATGGACGAAGCCGAGCGCTGCCACCGCATCAGCTACATCTCCTATGGCAAGATGCTGGCCACCGGCACTGTCGCCGAAGTGGTGAAAAATGCCGGGCTGACCACCTTCGTCCTGCAGGGTCCGCGCCTCGATCAGGTCGCCGAAGCGCTTCAGGGCCGCCCCGGCGTCGATCAGGTGGCGCCGTTCGGCGCGACGCTGCATGTCGTCGGCTCCGACAAGAAGAAGCTCGAAGCCGTGCTTGCCGATGTCGAGAGAGAGCACAAGGGCGTGAAAGTTTCGCCCGGCGAAACCAGCCTCGAGGACGTCTTCATCCAGTTCATGTCCGGCTCGAAGGACAACATGGAATGAACAGCGTCTTTTCCTTCGCCCGGCTTGGCGCCTTGCTGATCAAGGAATTCATCCAGATGCGGCGCGACCGCATCACCTTCGCCATGATGCTCGGCGTGCCGCTGATACAATTGGTGCTTTTCGGCTACGCCATCAACAACGACCCGAAAAGCCTGCCGGCAGCACTCGTGGCGACGAGCAACGATCCCTATACGCGCGCCATTGTCGCGGCGCTGCAGACCACCGGTTACTATCGTTTCGACCATGTCGCGCAAAGTGCCGCCGAGGCCGAGTTCCTGATATCGCGCGGCGACGTTGCCTTCGTCGTCACCATCCCGGCCGATTTCGCCAGGAGGGTGGAGAGCGGCAACAGCCCGCAGATACTCATCGAGGCCGACGCCACCGACCCGGCGGTGGCCAGCGGCGCCATCTCGACGCTCGGCACAGTCGCCAGCCAGGCGCTGCTGAGGGCGCAAGGCACGCAGGAAGCCGCCGCCGAGGCCGCCAAGGGTCAGCTCGATGTCGTCGTACACCGGCGCTACAATCCCGAAGGCATCTCGCAATACAACATCGTGCCCGGCCTGCTGGGCGTCATCCTGCAGATGACCATGGTGATGATGACCTCGATCGCGCTGACACGCGAGACCGAGCGCGGAACGATGGAGAACCTGCTGGCGATGCCGTCCAGCCCGCTCGAGATCATGATGGGCAAGGTGCTGCCCTATCTGGCGGTCGGCGGCGTGCAGGTGGTGGTGGTGCTGGCGGCGGCGAAACTTCTGTTCGCCATCCCCTTCACCGGATCGATGTCGCTGCTCCTGACCGCCGTGCTGATCTTCGTGCTGGCGCTAGTGCTGCTCGGCTACACGATTTCGACCATCGCCCGCACGCAGATGCAGGCGCTCCAACTCACCTTCTTCTTCTTCCTGCCGTCGATCATGCTGTCCGGCTTCATGTTCCCGTATCGCGGCATGCCGGACTGGGCACAAATCTTCGGCGAGATATTCCCGCTGACGCATTTCCTACGCATCACCCGCGCGGTGATGCTGAAGGGGGCCGAACTGCCGGCCGTGGCAACGGAGATCGGCTGGCTGGTGGTGTTCGTGGCTTTGTTTGCCGGCGTAGCATTGGTGCGATTCAGGCGGACACTGGATTAGACGCCGCACGACCTCCAGTCTTGCTACCAGCCTTCGCTCCTTGCTCCGCCCGTGGATGACGAAGGGAGAAATGCTTTCGCCAATCTCCATGGTTTATAACTGCCACTAACCGTTGAGCGATTTCGGGCCGCTGACGAAGGCGCTCCCCTTGACGTAAAACCGCAGCGGGCGATCGGCATCCTTTGTAATGCCGATCCGGATGCCTTGGGCGATGTCGCCGCCTTGATGCTCGTCGGTTGCCAGCCATAGCGGGCCTTTGCGGCAAAGATCGAGCCCGTCGAGCGAACGATCGATCCGCAGTGCCTGGGCTAGCCTTCCCGGTCCTCGCGCAAGGTCGCGCAAGCGCTCGATGCCGCGATTGAGCCGCATGAGCGCAATGCCTTCGAGCGGCTCGAGCGCCCTGATGAGCACGCCGGTTCCGACCCCTGGCATCTCGCTCGAGACGTTGAGCATGTAGGAGATGCCGTAGGCGAGATAGACATAAGCGTGCCCAGCCTCGAGAAACAACGAACGGTTGCGCGGCGTCTGGCCCCGGTAGCCGTGCCCGGCGGCATCGCCGGTCACATAGGCCTCGGTCTCGACGATGCGGCCGCTGGCGATGCCTTCGGGCAGTTCGCGCACCACGATCTTGCCGATGAGAGTGCGGGCAAGGGATGCCGTATCGTCGGGCAGCTCAGAACGCGTGAGCGGGCGGTAGATGACCATGTTCAGCCCGGCGACGATTTGGAGGCGGGCGAGGAGTGATCCAAGGCGAAACCTGCCTCAGATCCATGTCGGATCCTTTGGACATCCCGTCTCAAGCCGCGGCCATGATCCCGGCATAAGTGCCGAAATCGACATTGCCGCCGGACAGCACCACGGCAACGCATTTGCCGGACAGTTCGATCTCGCCCGACGACAGCGCCGCCAACGCCACGCAGCCGCCGGGCTCGACCACCAGCTTGAGATAGGCCATGGCGTCGCGCATCGCCTGTGCCGTCGCCTTGTCGGAAACGGCGATGCCGCCTGCCAGGTTCCTGCGGTTGATCTCGAAGGTGATCAGGCCGGGCTCCGCGGTCAGGATCGCGTCGCAGATCGACGCGTGGCCGGGTTCGTTCGACACCCTGGCGCCGGCGGCCAGCGACCGGCGGGTGTCGTCGAAATGCTCGGGCTCCACCGCCCAGACCGCAGTGTTGGGCGAGGCGTCCTTGACGGCAACCGAAATGCCGCTGGTCAGGCCGCCGCCGCCGCAGGGAATGACGACCGCGTCGAGGTCGACGCCAAGCGCTTTTGCCTGGCGCATCAATTCGAGGCCGATCGTGCCTTGGCCCGCAATGATGGCCGGGTCGTCGAAGGGTGGCACCAGCACCATGCCTCTTTCCACGTAAGGGCGAACCACGCTCATGCGGTCGTCGCGAAAGCGGTCGAACGGCACCACCTCCGCCCCCATCTTGCGGACGTTAGCGATCTTCATCGCCGGCGCGTCTGAAGGCATGGCGATGACCGCCTTGACGCCGAACATCGCGGCCGAAGCGGCGACACCCTGCGCATGATTGCCCGACGAGAAGGCGACGACGCCCTGGCTGCGTTCTTCGTCGCTCAGCGACGACAGCTTGTTGTAGGCACCACGGAACTTGAACGAGCCGGTACGCTGCAGCGTCTCCGGCTTGAACAGGATGCGGCCGCCGAAGCGCTTGTTCAGCTCCTGCGATTCGATCAACGGGGTTTCGACGATCAGGCCGGCGAGACGCGCGGCGGCGGCGTGGATGTCGGCGATGCCGGGAGGGGTGGTGGCGGTCATGTGAGGTCCAGTGGACAGGGGTCTTTCCATGATGCCCGCAAAGGGAGGCGGCGCACCATGGGAAAAATGTGACCGTTACAAGGTTTAGCGAGACGGTCGCCAACGCCTCGGCTGCACGCCCCCCTCTGGCCTGCGGACATCTCCCCACGGGTGGGGAGATCGGCTGGGTATCCGCTTTCGCCAATTTCCAACGTTGAAGAAGGGGCACACCTAATGAAGCTGACAATCTCCCCCACGTGGGGGAGATGTCCGGTAGGACAGAGGGGGGCGCCGTCCCGCCGCCGTCTCACGAGTTTCACCCCAACAGCGTCCTCTGCCTCTTGCTCCCGCCCAGCTTGCGCCAGTTGTTGAAGCGGTGGCTGGCGGCGGCAAAGGATATCTTCATCTGCTGGGCGACCGAATAGCGCGACTTGCCCTCGTCGAACATGCGGTAGCAGCACTCGACGCCTTCCTCGGTCAGTTTGCCGTCCGGCGCCTTGTTGTGCGGATTGGCGGGGTCGAATTTCTCGACCTGCTGCTCGACCAGGCCTTTCAGGCGCTGCAGATCGGCCTCGATGCTGGCGATGAGATCGAGAACGGGCTTTGGGTCATAGGGATGCGGAGGCTGTTTTGCCGTCATCTGCGGGTTCCTTGTTCTGGCTGGGTTGAATTATATAGGTGAACATTCACTGATAATGAAGGGGTCGGCCCGGCATGCGAGCTTCAACAATTCTTGACCGCGACCCAAGCGCGCAATTGACCGGAGGCACCTTGAGCCCTAGTTTAGAACTATTCTAAACTAGGGTGAATTCCTCATGCTTTCCCGTGTTTTCGGCTTCGGCCGCCGCCCCTTCGAATCGCTTTCCGAACAGGAGATCCTGGCGCTGGCCATTTCGTCCGAGGAGGATGACGGTCGCATCTATCGGGCCTATGCCGACGGCCTGACGGAAAACTTCCCGCAATCGGCAAAAGTGTTCGAGGAGATGGCCGAGGAAGAGGATGGCCATCGCGATTCGCTGATCGAGCTTTTCCGCAAGCGTTTCGGCGAGCGCATTCCGCTGATCCGGCGCGAACATGTGAAGGGCTATTACGAGCGCAAGCCCGACTGGCTGGTCCGGCCGCTCGGCATCGAGCACGTGCGCAGCCAGGCCGAGGCGATGGAGCGGCAAGCCTACCTTTTCTATGTCGAGGCTGCCAAGCGCACGGCGGATGCCTCGACGCGAAAACTGCTCGACGATCTGGCGGTGGCCGAACTGGGCCATGAGACACTGGCGCAGCGGCTGGAGCAGAAACATGTGCCGGGCGAAGTGAAGGATGAAGAGACCGCCGCCGAGCAGCGCCAGTTCATCCTCACCTATGTGCAACCAGGGCTGGCCGGGCTGATGGACGGATCGGTGTCCACACTGGCGCCGATCTTTGCTGCCGCCTTTGCCACGCATGACACCTGGCAGACGCTGCTGGTCGGGCTTGCCGCCTCGATCGGCGCCGGCATTTCGATGGGCTTCACCGAAGTCGCTTCAGACGACGGCAAGCTGTCGGGCCGCGGCTCGCCGCTCAAGCGCGGTCTGACCGTCGGCATCATGACGACGCTAGGCGGTCTCGGGCATGCACTCCCCTATCTCATTCCGCATTTCTGGACGGCGACCGGGGTTGCCGCGGTGGTGGTGTTCTTCGAATTGTGGGCGATCGCTTTTGTCCAGAACCGCTACATGCAGACGCCCTTCCTGCGCGCCGCCTTCCAGGTGGTGCTGGGCGGCGCCCTGGTGTTCGCGGCCGGCGTGCTGATCGGGAATGCGTGAGTAGCCTCACTCACCCATTCACCGCCCGACTGTCGGCCGGCGCCTCGTCCCTTTCCGTCAGCCCATAGTCCCTCACGACATGGGCGATGCGCAATCGGTAGCCGGCAAAGATGCCGCCGCGACCGGCCTTCTGCGCCTGCCGGTGTTCCTCGGTGTTGCGCCAGTCCTTCACGGCTTCCTCATCTCGCCAGAACGACAGCGACAGGATGCGGTTCGGATCGGCCAGGCTCTGAAAACGCTCGATGGAGAGAAAGCCGTCAATGCCGTCGAGCAGCGGACGCAGGTCCGCGGCGATGCTCAGATAGGCATCGCGCCGGCCCTCCGCCGGTTCGACCTCGAAGATGACGGCAATCACGGCAGCACCAGTTTCGCGTGCGGGCCTGAGGCCAGTTTCAGGAACATGCGATCCTCCTTCAGGATGAATCTCTCGCGTTTGGCGAACTCGTAGTTTGCCTTGCCGGCGGGATCGGCGGCAAGCCGGGCGCGATAGGCTTCGTAGGCGGCCAGGCTTTCGATGTTATAGGCCGCATAGGCGGTCGTCGCCGAGCCCTCATGCGGCGCGTAATAGCCGATCAGATCGGCGCCGCAGCGCGGAATGGCCTGACCCCAGTTGCGCGCATACTCCTCGAAGGCCGCCTTGCCGAACGGGTCGATCTCGTAGCGGATGAAGCAGGTGATGGTCATTGTGGTCTCCTCGGGGCTGCGTCAATAGTTTGAACGACATCGAAACGTCGTGCCGACTGGTCTGCTAGGGCTGCCAGAAGGACTTCGCGCATTCGCGGCGCACGTCTTGCCGCGTCAGGCCAAGGTCGCGCAGCTGATGGTCGTCGATCTCGGCAAGGTCGAGACGCTGCAGATGGCGGTCATACCAGCGGGCCAGCAGCCGCGAACGCAACCAGCTGACGAACGGGAAGAACCGACGGCTGTGGAGCGGGGCTGAGGGGAAAGCGGTTCGTGCGGCCATCGTCGTCTCCTTGATCTCACCGGAGAATAGTGATTATCTGACAAGAACGCTTCGATGAGGAACGAACTATGCGCGAAGGACCCGACATCGCCCGCATCGCCAGCCTGGTCGGCGACCCGGCACGGGCAAACATGCTAAATGCCCTGATGGGCGGCACGGCGCTGACGGCAAGCGAGCTGGCGCTCGAGGCCGGCGTCTCGCTGCCGACCGCCAGCTCGCACCTGGGCAAACTGATGGAAGGTGGGCTGCTCACGGTGGCGAGCCAGGGCCGGCATCGCTATTACGGCCTCGCCGGACCGCAGGTGGCGGGCATGATCGAAGCCATCACAGGCGTCGCGGAAGCCGTCGGTCCAAAGCGTGTGCGGCCGGGTCCGCGCGATGCAGCGATGCGCGTGGCGCGCGTCTGCTACGATCACCTCGCCGGCGAGCAGGCAGTGGCGATGCTCGACCGGCTCGTCGCCAAGAACGTACTGGTCCGCGACGAACAAGAGATCAGGCTCGGGCCATCGGCGGCTTCGCATTTCGCCGCGATCGGCATCGACGTCTACACCAAGCCGCGCCGGCCGGTATGCCGCGCCTGCCTCGACTGGAGCGTGCGCCGTTCGCACCTCGCCGGCACGCTGGGCGCCGCCATCCTCGACAAGATCCTTGCCGAGAAATGGGCGCGCCGCGAGAAGGACAGCCGCGCGGTGATTTTCTCGCTGCCGGGCAAGCAGGCTTTCGAGAAGGTGTTTCTGAGCTGAGGAGCCGACGCTGATTTCGTCACGCTGGCAGGCCAGAGGGGGCGCGAAGGATCGCTGCGCTGGCAAATTGCGCGAACTACCCCCGCTTCAACGCCTTCCCCTGCTTGAAAAATTCCCTCCACGGATCGGCTTTCGCCAGCTGCTTCAGCGTCGTCTTGTCGCCGATCGGGAAAGCGTTCGGCGGCAAGCCGGCCTCGATCTCTGGCCAGGTCACCGGCATCGACACGGTGGCGCCTTTCTTGGCGCGCGAGGAATAGGGCGCGACCGTCGTCGAGCCCCTGCCGTTGCGCAGATAGTCGACGAAGATCTTTCCCGTGCGCGCTTTTTTCGACAGCGTCGCCGTGTAGCGATCGGGGGCACCCTGCTCCAACGCGCGGGCAAAGTCATGGGCGAAGCCCTTCACCGCATCCCAATCCGCCGCCGGTTTCAGCGGCACCAGCACGTGATAGCCCTTGCCGCCCGAGGTCTTGACGAAATTCGGCAGCGACAGCTCGTCGAGCTTGCCCCGGATATCGAGTGCCGCCTCGCGCACCGCCTTCACGTCGACACCTTCATCGGGATCGAGATCGAAGATGATCTGGTCGGGCTTCTCGATCTCATCGATCGTGCACCCCCAGATGTGGATCTCGACCACGCCATACTGGACCAGTGCGGCAACACCATCGAAATCCCGGATGAACAGGATTTCCTCGCCGTCGGTCGGGTCCTTCATGCGCGCGATCTTGTCGCTCATGCCAGCCGAGGCATGCTTCTGGAAGAAACGCTGGCCGCCGACGCCGTCCGGCGCCCGCACCAGGCTGAGCGGCCGGTTGACCACGAACTGTTCCATGCGCGGCCAAACCTGTGCGTAATGGTCGAGCAGGCCCTGCTTGGATATGTTTTCGTCCGGCCACAGCAGCTTGTCGGGATGCGAGAGTTTGACCGTGGTCGTGATCGACCCGGCGGCTTTGCCGCCTGATGCCGGCTTGGCCGTGCTCTTGCCTGTCGATGGCTTGCCTGTCGCCGCTTTGGGCTTTTCCTGCACGACTTCCTCCGCCGGCTTGTCCTCGCGCAACCCCTGGAACGAGGCGTGGCGTATTATACGGTCCGAGGTCCAGCTGCGAAACTCCACTTCGCCGACAAGTTCAGGCTTGACCCAGACCAGGCCCTTGCCCTTCGGCACGGCGGTGGCGAAGGGCGATGATTTTGCCGTCAACGCATCGAGTTTTGCCTTCAGCTCATTGGCGCCCTTGCCCGAAAAACCAGTGCCGACGCGGCCGGCATAATGCAGCTTGCCGCCCTCGTGGAAGCCGACCAGGATCGAGCGCAGTCCGCGCCCGGTCTTGTCCGACGGCAGGTAGCCGCCGATGACGAATTCCTGCCGCGCCGTGCATTTCGATTTGACCCAGGTCGGGCCGCGGCCGCTGCGGTAGGGTGCATCGGCACGCTTGGAGACGACGCCTTCCAGGCCCATCCGGCAGGCATGCTCCAGCATGATCTTGCCGGGTTCGGCGAAATGGTCGCTGAAGCGGACCGCCGCATTGTCGGACTGTTCGCCGAGCAGTTCCTGCAAGGCCTGCTTACGCTCGACCAGCGGCTCGCGCCGAAGATCCTGCCCATCGAGCCGCATCAGGTCGAACACGTAATAGATGAAGCGATTGGTCCGCTTCGCCGACAGGTCCTGCTGCAGCAGCGCGAAAGACGAGACGCCGCTGTCGGCCAGCACCACCACCTCGCCATCGATGATGGCGTCGCTGCACTTCAGCCCGGCCAGCTCCGCGACGATCTCGCCGCCGAATTTCTTCGTCCAGTCGAGGCCGGTGCGGGTCAGCAGCCGCACATCGGTGCCGGCGATCTGCGCCTGCATGCGATAGCCGTCGAACTTCACTTCGTGCAGCCAGTCCTTGCCCGGCGGCGCATCGCGCTCGAGCGTGGCCAGCTGCGGCTCGATAAAGTCGAGGCGTTTGCCGGCTTTTGTCTTGACGGCGGCCGGCTTGTTGGAATGCCAGACTTTCGGCTTCTCGCCCTTCGCGGTCTTGCCCTCGCCGACCTCCTCGATCGTCAGGCCGGACTTCACCGATTCAGGCGCTTCCTTGAGGAAGTCCTCGCCGGGACT
>NZ_RZRA01000320.1:0-5520 GCF_003998945.1 Mesorhizobium sp. M7A.F.Ca.CA.003.01.2.1
GTTCGGCGCGCTCGAAACCGTCATCGCCGCCGCCACCAGCGTCGGCGATGACGGTTTCGAGCGCGCCGAACGCCTCATCGATGCCGGCGTCGATCAGCGCCTGCGTGCCGCAGCTCTCAGCCATCATGTCGGCGGTCGAGACGGCGCACAAATCCGGCGTCTCGGTGATCGCCGATGGCGGCATCAAATATTCCGGCGATCTGGCCAAGGCGCTCGCCGCAGGCGCCAGTGCGGCCATGATCGGCTCGCTGCTGGCCGGAACCGACGAAAGCCCGGGCGAGGTCTATCTGCACCAGGGCCGCTCCTTCAAGGCCTATCGCGGCATGGGCTCGGTCGGCGCCATGGCCCGCGGCTCGGCCGATCGCTACTTCCAGGCCGAGGTGCGCGACACGCTGAAACTGGTCCCGGAAGGCATCGAAGGGCAGGTTCCCTACAAAGGACCTGTGTCTGGCGTGCTGCACCAGCTTGCGGGCGGCTTGAAAGCCGCTATGGGTTATGTTGGTGGCCGCGACCTTGCCGATTTCCGCGAGCGCGCCACCTTTGTGCGCATATCCAATGCCGGACTTCGTGAAAGCCACGCCCATGACGTCACGATTACCCGCGAAAGCCCGAACTATCCCGGCGGAGCCTGACCAGTACGGGCTCGGGCGGAGCCTGACGGCAACGATCCTGCGGCTGCCGCGCCACGCAGGCGCACTCTGTTTCCTGTCGGCGGTGGTTTTCATCGCCATGACGGCTATGGAATTCCTCTACTTCCGCCCGTTGAGCGGCGGCTTGCCATCACTCGACATGCGTATTTTCGGTTTCACTCCGGACGAAGGCATGGCCTGGCTGACGGCACTCGGCCGGCGCGGCGGCGAGATCATTCTCGTCTGGCACTATCTGACCTTCGATCTGTTGTTCCCGGCGCTGCTGTCTGTGACGCTGGTCAGCCTGATCCTGGCCACCGGCCGGCGATTGAAGGCTTTCCGCGTGCAGCCGGTGCAGCTGCAGTCGATCTTCGCGCTGGTCCTGGTGCTGCCCTACACGCTTGCCGACTACGCCCAGAACATCGCGGTAGCGCGGCTTCTGTCCGATTTCCTGTCGGCGAATCCGGACTCGCTGTCTTTGGCTTCGGCGCTCACCGTCACCAAATTCGCGCTTTTCGCCGTCCCGGTGATCGTCATTGCCGCCTTCTGGCTGGCAGGCCAGAAACGCCTGGCCTGATGCCGCGCGCAAAGCTCAGCCCGCTAGGGGAAACTTCGTGAACCAGACCACGATCTTCTGGCCTGTTCTGGCGCATGTGCTGCTGATCTACATCGTCTACTGCGTCCTGGGTCGCCGCAGATACGGCGCAATCAGGTCAGGCGAGGCGAAGCCAGCTCAGTTCAAGGTGCGTTCGACCGAGCCGGCCTCCAGCGTCACCGTTGCCGCCAATCTCACCAACCAGTTCGAGCTGCCGGTGCTGTTCTATGTGCTGTGCCTGACGCTGCACCTGACCAACGGCGTCAACTATCTGACCCTGGCGCTGATGTGGATTTTCGTCGCATCGCGCTATTTCCACGCCTGGGTTCACCTGACCAGCAACAATCTGCTGCTGCGCAGCCGCTCGTTCTTCGTCAGTGCGGTGATTCTCCTGCTGGGATGGATCTGGTTCGCCCTACACCTGCTCGGCGTGGTTTGAGCAGAGCACCTTTTCCTTCTCCCGCAAGGGGAGAAGGAAAGTCCGCGAGGGACGTCTACAGGTCGAACACCGCAATCTTGCGCTTGTCGAACTTGATGCCGATCTCGCCGCGCACCAGCTTGAGCGCGGCCTCGCCGAACACCGCGCGCCGCCAGCCCTGCAGGGCCGGTACGTCGGCGTCCTCGCCCTCGGCGGCGATACGGTCGATGTCGTCGCTGGAGGCCAGCACCTTGGACGCGACGCCTTCCTTTTCGGCGACGATCCGCAGCAGCACCTTCAACAGTTCCGCCGCGGCGCTCGAGCCCTCGGGCGGCTGGAAACTCTTTGGCAGTTTCGGCATCTGCTCCTTGGGCAAGGCAAGGGCGGTGTTGACCGCGCCGAGCAGCGCCGTTGCCGTCGACGAGCGCTCCCAGCCCTTCGGCGTCGTGCGCAGCTTGCCAAGGGCTGCCGCGTCGCGCGGCGCCTGCTGCGCCACCTCGTAGATCGCGTCGTCCTTCAGCACGCGGCCGCGCGGCACGTCGCGTTCGCGCGCCTCGCGCTCGCGCCACGCCGCAACGCCCTGCACGATCGCCAGTTCCTGCGGCTTGCGCAGCCGCATCTTCAGCCGTTTCCAGGCGTCCTCGGGGTGCGGATCATAGGTCTCGCGCGAGGTCAGCACCTCCATTTCCTCGTTGAGCCAATGGGCGCGGTTTTCGCGCGCCAGTTCGGCGCTGAGGTGCTGATAGACCTCGATCAGATGGGTGACGTCGGCCAGCGCATAGTCGAGCTGCTTGTCGGAAAGCGGCCGGTGGCGCCAGTCGGTGAAGCGCGACGACTTGTCGAGCCGCGCGCCGGTGATGCGCTGCACGAGCTGATCGTAGGAAACGCTGTCGCCGAAGCCGCAGACCATCGCCGCCACTTGCGTGTCGAACACTGGATGCGGAACCAGATCGCCGAGATGGACGATGATTTCGATGTCCTGCCGCGCGGCGTGGAAGACTTTGACCACCGCCTCGTTGGCCATCAGCCTGAAGAACGGCTTCAGGTCGATATCGGGAGCCAGCGGATCGATCAGTGCCGTCACGCCGGGAGCGGCCATCTGGATCAGGCACAGGATCGGCCAAAACGTCGTTTCTCGAATGAATTCGGTGTCGACAGTGACGAAATCCGACTTTTCGAAAGCGGCGAGAACGGTCTCGAGTTCTTTCTGGGTGGTGATGACGTGCATCAAATCGCTTTTGGCAGGAGTAAGGTCTTCCTAGATTTCAGCCGCCGGGGCTTTCGTCAAGCTTTGGCACCGCCATCATGAGGTTCCCGGACCGTCGGAATCGCCGTTTCTCCTGGCCAGCCGCGCGAAAACCGTCGAAGTGCGCAGGAGCGCAATGAAGCGGCCGCGCCTGCCCGCCGGCACGCCGGACCGAGCCTGCATGCGGTAGAGGATGACAGCGATGAAGATCGCATAGACCACCGCGCTGAATACAAACAGGGCGCCCGGTCCGAAATATTGCATCGCCGTCGAGGCGGCGAACGGGCCGCCGATCGCGCCGAAGGAATAGAACAGCATCAGCGCCGCGTTGATCAGCACGAACTCGCCGGTGTCGGCGCGATCGTTGGAGTGGGCCGCCGACAACGAATAGAGCGGCATGGCGAAACAGCCGAAGATGAAGACGAGGACGAAGTTGAGCAGCGGATTGCTACCGGCGATGAACACCAGCGCCAGCGCCGAAAGCATCGCGCAGCAGGTCGTCATCAGCAGCACCCGGCGCCGGTCCCAGCGGTCGGAGAGGTAGCCGAGCGGATACTGGATGATGGCGCCGCCGAAGATGCCGACGCTGACGAAGGTCACGACATCGGCGACCGACATGCCGATCTGCTCGGCATAGACCGGGGACAAGGTGCGAAAGGCGCTGTTGGTGACGCCGACGGCGATGCAGCCGAAGCAGCCCAGCGGCGAAATCCGCCAGACGCGCGCCAGGTCGAGCTTGACCTCTTCGGGTGGTGTCGGGTTGGAGCGGTCGCCGAGCGACACCGGCACCAGCGACAGCGTGATCATCATCGACATGATGGCGAAGATAGCGAAACCGCCAGCGCCGAAGATCGGGATCAGGAACTGGGCTGATGTCACCGAACCGATGTCGACCATCCGGTAGATCGCCAGCACGCGTGCCCGATCGTGATTGCTGACGCCGGAATTCAGCCAGCTTTCGACGATGGTGAACAGCCCGGCGAAGCAGAAGCCGCCGGCAAGACGCACCGCGCACCACATCACCGGATCGATGACCAGCACCAGGAGCAAGGTGCCGACTGAGGCGATTGCCGCCAGCGCCGAAAATGCCCTGATATGGCCGACCGCCTTCATGATGCGGGTGATGGCTAGGCAGCCGAGCAGGAAGCCGGCGAAGTAGAAGGTGCCCATCAGGCCTATGTCGGAAGCGGAAAACCCTTCCTGCGCGCCGCGCAGCGCGATCAGCGTGCTCTGCAGCCCATTGCCGCCGAGCAGGATGCCTGCGGCGAGAAGAAGCGGGATCATCGGGCGGATGGAGGACATGAAGAGGCGATCACGTGTCGGTGATCCCTTCTTGGACCATCGCCCTGGCCAACGCCAGCAGCAATTCCCGGCAAACTACAGCGAGGATATGTCCAACTCTTCGTGGAAGGTCCAAACGCTTATGAACGGGCCGTCGTTTAGGTTCTTGCTATAGATCGTCATGATCACCTGTTGCCGTTGATCGTCGCGCGGAGGCAACTGACCGGTGATGAGCCGGAAACCGTCGGGATCTACGCCAACAGCGAATTGCTGTTCCGGGTCGATACGATCGTAGTCGATTATGAGCCGCGATCCGTCGAACTGCTCCCGCATCGATTCGTCGTTCGGAAAGTCACCATCGGAGAGGGCTTTGAACCGCGCCCAATCGTCTATGCGAGCCGCGTCAAGCAGGTTGACGATGCGGCTGCGCTCTTGAGGTGTCAGAAAGAGCTTCTGGTTTTGCATATCCTGATCTCATTTGCCGTAAACGTAGCGGTAGAGGATATCGCTATCCATTGTGCCGCCCAAGTTTACAACGGATGTCCTGTCGAAGCCGCTTGCCTTGACAAATCCGGCCTCCCATGCGCTTTTCGCGCAAATTTTGAGGCCGGGCTTGATGCTTGGCCTGCAACCCAGCACCCCGGACTTTACCAATGACAATGCACCGTTACCGCAGCCATACCTGTGCCCAGTTGAGGAAGAGCGACGTCGGCTCGACCGTTCGCCTGTCCGGCTGGGTGCATCGCGTGCGCGATCATGGCGGCCTGCTCTTCATCGACCTGCGCGACAATTATGGCCTGACCCAGATCGTCGCCGATCCGGATTCGCCTGCCTTCAAGGTCGCCGAGACCGTGCGCGGCGAGTGGGTCATCCGCGTCGACGGCGAGGTCAAGGCGCGCTTGCCCGAGACCACCAACGCCAATCTGCCGACCGGCGAGATCGAGATCTTCGCCCGCGAGATCGAGGTGCTGTCGGCGGCCAAGGAATTGCCGCTGCCGGTGTTCGGCGAGCCTGACTATCCCGAGGATATCAGGCTGAAATACCGTTTTCTCGACCTGCGCCGCGAGACGCTGCACAAGAACATCATTGCGCGGACAAAAATCATCGCCGAAATGCGCAAGCGCATGGGCGAGGTCGGCTTCACCGAATTCTCGACGCCGATCCTGACCGCGTCGTCGCCGGAAGGCGCGCGCGACTTCCTGGTGCCGTCGCGCATCCATCCCGGCACCTTCTATGCGCTGCCGCAGGCGCCGCAGCAGTATAAGCAGCTGATCATGGTGTCGGGCTTCGACCGCTATTTCCAGATCGCGCCCTGCTTCCGCGACGAGGACCCGCGTGCCGATCGCCTGCC
>NZ_RZRA01000321.1:0-5502 GCF_003998945.1 Mesorhizobium sp. M7A.F.Ca.CA.003.01.2.1
GATCACGACAGGCAGTTGCCGTTTGCCGAGCGTGGCGAGCAGCTGGCGCAGCTTCTGCGGGGTCTGGGGGGTGATCGCGCCTTCCGCCGAGATCCATTCCGGGCAGTCTGGATTGCAGAGCGGATTGGTGCCGCGAACGACAACGAAGCGCATGTCTTCATCGCGCCGCGCCGCCTCGGGTTCGATCGCTGGCGGAGTAGGCCTGGCCGCGGTCGCCATCAGGCCATCAGGCTTGTTCCCCGGCACTTCCCGGCAATTCGTGGCCAGGCGGCCGGGTTCGCACAGGCTCGCCGCGGTCAACAGGCCCACGGCGTCCGTGCTGGTGACCAGCTTCATCGCCAGCATGTCATCGAGGGCGATCTGGTGGATTTCGCTGGCCGGGGTGCCCTTCATCGTTTCGAGCATGCTTTGTTCGATGCCCATCTGGTCCAGGTAGGCCGCCAGCTTTTTCTCCACCGACTTGCTCATTTCGTAGGTCTTGTAGCTGCCGGCGTTCTTGCGGCTGACGATCTTCGTGTTGAGGATCTTCTTCTTGCCCCCGACGATCCGGTAGGTGGTCCGGTATTGCAATTTCGTGCGGATGTAGGTCGTGGTGATCTGATGGACGCCGAGATAGGCCCATTCGCCGGCCACTCGCCTGATGCCGCCGGCAAACATCAGAGGACAGGCGGAATTGCACATGGCGCCATAGTCGATGACATCGCCGAAGTAGCGGGCGTCACGGTCCTGGCACCCCTTCGCGTCGGGCTGGCAGCTGGAAAACACCGTCTTGCCGATGGCGATATCGAGCTTGTTCTTGCGGATCAGCCGGCCAAGCGTCAGCGCCGCCTCGACATTGCCGCCGGGAGAATCCACGACAACAGGCAGTTTCCGCCCGCCAAGCGTCTTCAGCATGCGTTTGAAGAGCGCCGGAGTTCCGGCTTCTATGGAGCCCTCGGCCGATATCCATTCCGGACAGATCGGCTCGCACCCCGCTGCGTTGCTGCGGACAATGCCGAACCGCATCGTCGGCCCAAGATCCGGCGCCGCATCCGCCGCGAAGGCTGCCGGGCCTGTGGCAAGCAGCGCAATCAGCCAGGTCAGAGCCAGCGGCCACAATGCCCGACGATGAAAATACCGCCTTGGAACCATTTGGAAAAAGCCCCTTGATGCAACCTATACTAGACGAGGTCCAGAGCCTTGCAACAGGCTTCGGCCGACGGGGCGGCAGCCGATAGCCCGGCAAACAAAAAGGGCGGCCCGAAGACCGCCCTTTCTTGTCGATCCGGCGAATGCCGGGCTCGGTTATTCCTTGATGGTGACGACGATGCCGGCACCGACGGTGCGGCCGCCTTCACGGATAGCGAAGCGCAGCTTCTCTTCCATGGCGATCGGCACGATCAGCTCGACATCGACCGTGATGTTGTCGCCCGGCATCACCATCTCGGTGCCTTCCGGCAGCGACACGATGCCGGTCACGTCGGTCGTGCGGAAGTAGAACTGCGGACGGTAGTTGGTGAAGAACGGCGTGTGACGGCCACCTTCGTCCTTGGTCAGGATGTAGGCTTCGGCCACGAACTTCTTGTGCGGCTTCACCGTGCCCGGCTTGGCCAGAACCTGGCCGCGCTCGACACCTTCACGATCAACGCCGCGCAGCAGCGCGCCGATGTTGTCGCCAGCCTGGCCCTGATCGAGCAGCTTGCGGAACATTTCCACGCCCGTGCAGGTCGTCTTGGTCGTCGGACGGATGCCGATGATTTCCAGCTCCTCGCCGACCTTGACCACGCCGCGCTCGACGCGGCCGGTCACGACCGTGCCGCGGCCCGAGATCGAGAACACGTCCTCGATCGGCATCAGGAACGGCTTGTCGAGCGGACGAACCGGCGTCGGGATGTAGGCATCGACCGCAGCCATCAGCTCGCGGATCGCGTCTTCACCGATCTTCTTGTCCGAGTCTTCGAGAGCAGCCAGAGCCGAACCCTTGACGATCGGAATGTCGTCGCCGGGGAATTCGTTCTTGGTCAGAAGCTCGCGAACCTCGAGCTCGACCAGTTCGAGCAGCTCGGCGTCGTCGACCTGGTCGACCTTGTTCAGGAACACCACGATCGACGGCACGCCGACCTGACGGGCCAGCAGGATGTGCTCGCGGGTCTGCGGCATCGGGCCGTCGGCAGCCGACACGACCAGGATCGCGCCGTCCATCTGCGCGGCGCCGGTGATCATGTTCTTCACATAGTCGGCGTGGCCGGGGCAGTCGACGTGAGCGTAGTGGCGGTTGGCCGTCTCGTATTCGACGTGAGCCGTCGAGATCGTGATGCCGCGCGCCTTCTCTTCAGGGGCAGCGTCGATCTGGTCGTAGCGCTTGTATTCGCCAAAATACTTGGTGATCGCCGCCGTCAGCGACGTCTTGCCATGGTCGACGTGGCCAATCGTGCCGATGTTCACGTGAGGCTTGTTACGCTCGAATTTACCTTTGGCCATTGTCTCTTTCCTTGGACGGCCCGGATCTTCAGTTCGGTCGAAGACCTTCAGTTCAGTCGAATGCGGGGCGATTAGCGACAAAGGCCAAAAAACACAAGCGTCTTTTGGCCGGGTGCCGTCTCACTCAGTCCGAACCATCGATCCGATTGCGGGGATGTGGCGCTGATATAGGAAGGCTCCGGGCAAAATGAAGGGGTAGCGGGCCGACCGATCGAGGCCGCGAAAGCGCCGGCTTGCTTGCCCGGCCCTGTCTGAATCATGGCCAGGCCATGGACCATTGCCGCCGCCATCCGCCTCTGATCTTGTGGCCGGATGCATTTCATCCCTGTCTCTATCCGCGGCCCGCTGTTCATGATCGTCTCGACGGGGTCGTATCTCGTCAACGATACAATGATGAAGCTCGCGACGGCGGGCCTGCCGTCTTATGAGGTGCTGTTTCTGCGGGGTGCCGCGGCGGCCCTCTGGGGCTTCCCGCTGCTGTTCGCGCTGGGCTACGGCAAGCAGATCCCGCTGATCTTCGACAAGCGCGTCCTGAGCCGGAACGTGCTCGAGCTGGCGGCGATCCTTTGCTATGTGGTCGCGCTCGCCAACATGCAGATCGCCGATTCCACCGCGCTCGGCCAGATCACGCCGCTCTTGATGCTGGTTGGCTCCTCGATCCTGTTTGGCGAGCGGATCGGCGGCCGGCGCATGGCGCTGATCGGGCTCGGCTTCGTCGGCGCGCTGATGGTGGCGCAGCCGACCATGCAAGGCATTTCGGTCTATGCCCTGCTGGCGCTCGGCAACGCAGCCCTTGCAGCGGCGCGCGACCTAGCCGGCCGGCGGGTCTCGGCCGAGGTGCCGGGGATGATCGTGGCGATTTCCGCCGTCGTGGTGGTGCTGATCGGCGCCGGCGCCGCGCATCTTGTTTCCGAGCGCTGGGTCATGCCCGGGGCGCATCACCTGCTGCTGATGGCAGGTGCTGGATTTTTCCTGATCTTCGGCCACTTCTTCATCTTCATGGCCTATCGCGTCGGACCGACCAGCGCCGTGGCGCCGTTCTACTATTGCTTCACCGTCTGGGCGGTCATTTCGGGCCTGCTGGTGTTCGGGCAATTCCCCAACACACTGGCGGTCTGTGGCATCCTGCTGGTCGTCGGCAGCGGGCTGACCATCGTGTCGCTGGATCAGCGCCAGCGCCGGTTGGCCGTCGTCGCCTAGCCTCGTTTCATTGCGGGAACGCCGATCTTTGTTTTCGCCGCCCCGATGCCATAGGCAAGCCACAGCCGGGCATACCGGCCTGAAGCCGGTCTTGCCTTCAGAAACTCGAAACCTCAGACGATCCGCAGGCGCCTAAAGCGTCCGCCTTGCGCTGAACTGATGGTAGGCCCACAGAACAACCACCGCCCCGATGACGGCAACGATCAGGCTGTAGATGTTGAGACCGGTGACGCCTGATGCGCCGAAGGCACTGAAGATCAGCCCGCCGACAATGGCGCCGACGATGCCCAGCACGATATCCATTATGACACCCTGGCCGGTCTTGTTGACGATCTTGCTGCCTATGAAGCCGGCGACCACGCCGAGAATGATCCAGCTGATGATACCCATTTTTTCCTCTCCATCCCCTCGCCAGCCGAACATTTTCATATGATTGTCAAAACCTCAAGCCAGCTTGAAATTCCGCCCGAATGCTTCATTGTTGAGGAGGGGTCGGGCCTTGGTCGCTATGGAGGATCCACGATGGGACTTTTTGACAACGCCGTTCCCGGCGGCAACATCACCAAACCTCTGATGATCGCACTCGGCGCATTGCTGGTCGGCAAGATGCTGAGCGGCAGAAGTGCCGAAGAGCCGGAACAGTCTCCCGTGCCCGCTCCGACCGCCCCCGTCCCGACGGAAACCACATCCGCCGACGGTGGCCTGCTGGGCGGCCTGGGCGGACTGCTCGAAAAGCTCCGGGACGCCGGTCACGGCAACACCGCGGACTCCTGGGTCGGAACCGGCCAGAACCAGTCGATCAACGCCAACGATCTTGGCGCCGCGATCGGACCGCAGATCATCCGCGAGATCGCGCAACGGACCGGACTGGACGAGCAGGAACTGCTCAAGCAACTGTCCACCGCCCTGCCCGGCATCGTCGACAAGCTGACGCCGAATGGCCAGGTGCCGCAGCAGCACCAGGTCGCATCCGCGTTCAACAGCTGACGCGGCGCAGCCACGACAATTGGAGCGCTGCGCTTCGTGCGCAGTGCTTCGGCTTGCCGGTGATGGGATGAGTGTCTGGAGCGGGTAGCGGGAATCGAACCCGCATATTCAGCTTGGAAGGCTGCTGCTCTACCACTGAGCTATACCCGCGCCTTACCTGAAGTACCGGATTCATCCGAAAAGCGCCATGCACTTTTCGGTCCGATTCTTGTCGCGTTTCAGGGCTTCCGGGCCGGCAGTGGTGGAGAGGGTTGGATTCGAACCAACGTAAGCTAAGCTAACGGATTTACAGTCCGTCCCCTTTAACCACTCGGGCACCTCTCCAGTCTGCCGCCGGAGCCATGCAACGAGGCATTCACGCCGATCCGGACCCGAGTTATGTGTTCTCCGAAACCAGCGCAGCGCCTTATGGCGGCAAGGCCATTGGGTGTCAACCGCGCAGCCAGCGTTTTTCGATGTTGTTCGCCGGCTGTGACGGCGGGCCATATCCTTGGCCGGAGGACACCGCTATAGAAGCCAGCCATGAGCGATAAAACCAACACCCCCAAAGACACCCATTACGCCAAGCTGCGCCGCGCCTATCGCGACGAGAAAAGCGGCGGCGCGCCGGCGTTCCGGCCTCGACAGCCGGTTCCGCCGGGCGAAAATGCCGCGGACGGACTGGTGCGGCTCTACGGCCTGCACACGGTTCGCGCCGCACTCGACAATCCGCGCCGCAAGATCAGGAAGATGCTGGTGACGCGCAATGCGGCCGAGCGCCTCGAAATCGCCGATCTCGCCGCCCTGCCCTTCAAGACGGAACTGGTCGAACCCAGGGATATCGACAAGATCACAGGGTCGGATGCCGTGCATCAG
>NZ_RZRA01000322.1:0-5495 GCF_003998945.1 Mesorhizobium sp. M7A.F.Ca.CA.003.01.2.1
AAGTCGGCGCAGTCGCTGACCTCGAATTTCGGCAAGCTGGCCGAAACGAACGGCGCCGAGCTGGTCGGCACCGATGGCTTCGACCAATCGATCCAGCTGCTTCTGACAGGCCGTGCCGACGCCACGATCAATGACAGCCTGTCGTTCCTCGACTTCAAGAAGCACAAGCCCGACGCCAATGTGAAGATCGCCGCGCAAGAGGAAAACGCCGACTATTCCGGCGTCATCGTGCGCAAGGGCGATCCGGAGCTGGTCGCGGCGATCAACAAGGCGCTGGCCGACATCAAGGCCGACGGCACCTATAAGAAAATCTCCGACACCTATTTCGGCCAGGACGTTTCGAAGTAATCTATGAGGCGGGCCGCTCCGCGGCCCACAGGACATATCGAGCGGCGAGTCGTCTTTGACGGTCCGCCGCTTTTGTCGTGATATGTCGCGCCTCGACGAAAGCCTCGACTTATTTGGAGGGTCTTACGTGCCGCACTGGCTGCAACTGATGCTGGAGTCGCTGCCTTCGCTGTTGTGGGCGGCGCTGATCTTCACCGTGCCGCTGACGCTGTTGTCCTTCGTCCTTGGGCTGACCGTTGGGTTGGGTGCGGCGCTTGCCCGGCTGTTTGGTCCGAAACCGCTGGTCGCGCTGGTGCGCTTCTATGTCTGGATCTTCCGCGGCACGCCGCTGCTGGTGCAGCTGTTCCTTATCTTCTACGGCCTGCCGTCGGTCGGTATCCTGCTCGACGCCTTCACGGCGGCGTTGATCGGCTTCACGCTCAACATCGGCGCCTACACGTCGGAAATCATCCGCGCGGCCATAGGGTCGGTGCCGAAGGGCCAGTGGGAAGCGGCCTATTCGATCGGCATGACCTGGAGCCAGGCGATGCGGCGCACCATCCTGCCGCAAGCCGGCCGGGTCGCGGTGCCGCCGCTTTCCAACACCTTTATCTCATTGGTCAAGGATACGTCGCTGGCCGCCGCCATCACCGTGCCGGAGATGTTCCAGGCGGCGCAGCGCATCGTCGCCACCACCTATGAGCCGCTGATCCTCTATGTCGAGGCGGCGATCCTCTATCTGGCGCTGAGTTCGGTGCTGTCGGCCTTGCAGACGCGGCTGGAGACCCGGCTCAACCGCTATGGCGGCTTCCTGGAGGCACGCTCATGATCGGCCTCAGCAACATCGAAAAGCGCTTTGGCGACAATCTCGTGTTGAAGGGCGTGACGGTCACCATTGCCGAAGGCAGCGTCACGGCGCTGGTCGGCCCGTCGGGCGGGGGAAAGAGCACCCTGCTGCGCTGTATCAACCTCCTGGAGATCCCGACCTCGGGCACGGTGCGCATCGGCGACGAGACGCTCGAATTCCATCCTGGTGGCAGGGTTCCGGCCAGGGATATCCAGCGCCTGCGGCTGCAGACCGGCATGGTGTTCCAGAACTTCCAGCTGTTTCCGCATCGCACCGCGATCGAGAACGTCATGGAAGGGCTGGTGACGGTGCTGAAATGGGCGCCTGAGAGGGCACGCGAGCGGGCGCTGGCTCTGCTGGAGAAGGTGGGGATGGCGCACAAGGCCGACGCCTGGCCGGCGACGCTGTCGGGCGGCCAGCAGCAGCGCGTGGCGATCGCCCGCGCCTTGGCGCCGTCGCCGAAAGTGCTGCTCTGCGACGAGCCGACCTCGGCACTCGACCCGGAACTGGCGCAAGAGGTGGTCGACGTGCTTGGCAAGCTCGCCAGTGAAGGCACGACCATGGTGATGGCGACGCATGATCTGCGCCTCGCCTCCAAGATCGCCAAGGAAGTGGTGTTCCTCGATGCCGGCGTCGTCGTCGAGAAGGGACCGGCCGCGGTGCTGTTCAACAATCCGGAGCAGCAACGGACGAAGCGGTTCATTGCGACGCTGAAGCAGGAGGCTGAGAAGGAAGGCGGCGGCGGGTAGGCGCGGCCTAGGGTCTGTAGAATTCGGGCGATGGCCCCGAAGGCGCGCCGGTTCCGGTATATCTTGCCGGATGCGCGAGCAGGCCGTCAGCCATCCTTCGGCATATCGGGCCTTGCCGCCAGCAGCCGCTGAAATTTCACCGTCAGATCTCCCTCGAAATCGCGGCTCTTCATTTGCAGGTTCAGATATGATGGCTGACGAGCGCCACGCCAAGTCCGATGAGGATCGAACCGCATGTCTTGGGGATCACCCACCCGGCGCCAGTGAACCGGCAAACGGCGAGCGAGGCGATGCCGACCGCCGCAAGGTCGGCCATCGAGAAGATGAGATTGACGATGATGCCGAGGATGAGGAACTGCAACCCGACGGCCATGCCGGCTGACGGATCCACGAACTGCGGCAGGAAGGTCAGGAAGAACAGTGCCGTCTTGGGATTGAGGATCTCGACGACCATGCTGTCGCGAAATGTGTTCGGGGCCGGCCTGGCACCATCCTCGCCCATCCGGTTCCAGCCCAGGAACATGGCAAGGCCCAGCGAAATGAGATATGCGGCGCCCGCCCATCGGATCACCAAGAAAGCGACCGGCGCGTGTTCCATCAGTGCGGCGAGCCCGACCGCCGCGGCCAGGATGTGCACGTAACAACCAAGATGGACACCCAGTGCCGCCATCAATCCCGCCTGACGGCCATGGGCCAGCGTCTGCGCTGTCATGTAGAGAATCGCCGGTCCTGGCATGCAGGCGAAGGCGAGTGTTGCGAGGGCGAACGGAATCCAGAGATCCAGCGATGGCATGACAGCTCCTCCCATGTGATCAAGCCGTGGGAGGAGTAGGCCGGGGGGCAGGCCGAAAACATACGGCGGATGCCGTATTTGGATGATGATCGGGTTTGGCTAATCTGCCGATGGTTAAGGGGCCGTTGCCGGGTTGCCCATTGTAGCGGCTGCGATATCAGCCGGTGGGCAATCCCAGACGAACCGCGTAGGCGGTCAGTTCGGCGGTGTTGTGGAGACTGAGCTTGCCCATCAGATTTTCGCGATGTTTGCGAGCGGTCGGCAGGCTGATGCCCAGTCGTTCGGCGATGTCGCGCGTGATCATGCCTTGCGCCACCAGTTGAAGGATCTGCCGTTCGCGCCGCGTCAGCGGTACCGGGGACAGGATTTCCTGCGCGGCTATCGGCTCGCTTTCCCTGCCTATATCGCTGACCGCGAAGCGAACGGTTTTCGCCAGATAGGTGCCTCCGTTCTTGACCGCTTCGATGGCAGCGCCGAGTTCCTCGGGATCGCCATCCTTGGTCAGGTAGGCGTTGGCGCCGGCGCTGAGCGCGGCGCGTACTGTCCTCGGCTCGACATTGGCCGTCAGCACCACGATCCGCAGGCGTGGCGCCAAGGTCCTGATGGTGGCGATAAACTGCATCCCGGCCACACCTGGCATGCCGAGGTCGAGGATCAAAAGGTCGGCGCGCGTGCTTCGCAGCTGGCCAAGCAGCGCCTCGCCATCCGCAGCCTCGGCGACGACCGAGACATTGTCCATAGCCGAGATAAGCAACTTCAGCCCCTCGCGCACGATGGCATGGTCGTCGGCGAGTATGGCGGTGAGCGAGCGGTTCATCGGGGCACCATCCAGGGCTGCAGCGGCGTATATGGATCGATCGCCAACTTATGCGAAACAGGTTGCCGGTAGATCAACGGTACCGGGGAAGACCGGCCGGAGAATTACTTGGGACAATTGGAGGGATTCGATGCAGGAAGACAAGATACGCCAGGCCCTGGTCGAACTCCTGTATCGCAATTCCTACGGCGTGGTCATCTCCAACATCGTGATCTCGATGGCGGCGGTCTATGTTCTGAGAACGGCCGTTTCCGCCAATTGGCTGATCGGCTGGCTGGCGGCGCTGTATCTGCTGACGGCTATCCGGGTGCTGGCGTCGCGCCGTTTTTTCAGCCGCTCAAGGGATCGCGGCTCGATCTTGCGCTGGGCATGGCTGGCCACGGCGTTTTCCTGTATGTCGGGCCTTCTGTGGGGGGTGCTTGGCTGGGTCGGCTTTATGCCCGAGGCGCCGATCGTGCTGTCCTTCACGGTCATCGTCCTGACTGGTCTCGTCTGCGGTACGGTGCCGTCGCTGTCGGCCTTTCCGCCGGCGCTGGTCGGTTCCATCCTGGCCACGGTGGTGCCGGTCGCCTTGCGCTGCTTGACCACCCAAAGCGATATTTCCGGCGCCTTCCTGTTCCTGCTCGCATCGCTGGTGGCGATCAATTTCTACTACTGCCGTATCACCTACCGCATGCTGCGCGAAACCGTCAGCCTGCGACTGGAGAACGAAACGCTGGTCGAGCACCTGCAAGAGGAACGCGACAGGGCGCAGACCGCCGACCGTGCCAAGACGCGTTTTCTGGCGGCGGCGAGTCACGATCTGCGCCAACCGATCCATGCCCTGAGCCTGCTGGTCTCGACGCTTGCCATATTGGGGCAGCGCGGCGACGTACCCTCCGGCGAGGCGCGCGATCTGGCCAGCCGGGCGAAATCGGTTGTCAGCAACTTCAGTGGGCTGCTCAACGCTTTGCTCGATATCTCGCGGCTCGATGCGGGCATCGTCACGGTCGCGAGCGAGGCGGTGCCGCTGCGCGACCTCTTTGGTGATCTTCGCAATGAATTCGCCGCCGAGGCAAAACAACGCGGACTTACGTGGCGCGTGGTAGACAGCAGTCTCTACGTCGACAGCGACCCGATGATGTTGAAGCGCATCCTCACCAACCTGATCTCGAATGCCCTTCGCTACACCAAGCAAGGTGGTGTCCTGCTGGGCTGTCGCCGGCGCGGCGCATGTGTGGAGATACAGGTCCTCGACAGCGGCCCCGGCATCCCCGCCGATCAGCAGGGGATGGTCTTCGAGGAGTTCGTGCAGTTGCAGAACCCGGCGCGGGACCGCACGCAAGGCCTGGGACTCGGGCTCGCCATCGTTCGCCGCACCGCCGAGCTGTTGGGGCACCCCCTGAAATTGGCTTCGACGTCCGGGCGCGGTTCCCTGTTTTCCATCACCGTCGCGAAGGCCGGCGCGGTGCAAGCTCGCTTGGAGGTCGACACGACATCGCCGGCCAGCAGTGCCGCCGGCATCATGGTGGTCGAGGACGAGGGCGACGTTCTCGATGCCATGGTGCGCTTGCTCAGCCTGGAGGGACATCGTGTCTATCCCGGCCGCTCCGCCGCAGAGGCGCAGGAGGCCCATACGGCGGCGCTGGCTGCCGGCGATGCGCCGGTCGACCTGATCATCGCAGACTACCGTCTCGAGAATGACACCACCGGCACCGACGCGATCCGTGCGCTTCACGCCCATATCGGCCGGCTTGTCCCGACCATCATCATTACTGGCGATACGTCGCCGGCGCGCCTCAAGGAGATCAGCGCCAGCGGCAGCCGCATCCTGCACAAGCCGATCGCCGACGAGGAATTGCGCGAGACCATTACCGCGGTCTGCTTTGGCGGCAAGGCGATAAGTGGCGACACACGTTAAAACGAAACGCGCGCTCGACGGCTCGGCGCGCCGGCAAGCCGCGATGCAGCACGCTGGTGCGC
>NZ_RZRA01000323.1:0-5492 GCF_003998945.1 Mesorhizobium sp. M7A.F.Ca.CA.003.01.2.1
GCCCACAACCGGGACGTCTCGCTGAACTTCGCCTGGATCCAGCTCGGCGGCCTGCGCGTCGGTAAGGACGAATCGGCCTTCGATACGTTCGTCGGCTACGCCGGCAACGTCATCAACGACACGCTCGTTCCCTACGGCGATTTCGACACCAACGTCGTCCAGTACTACTTCGACGCCGGCAACGGCTTCTCGGCAGTGGTCTCGCTGGAAGAAGGTAACGCCAATGACACGATCGACAGCTATGTTCCGCATGTCGTCGGCGGCGTGAAGTACACGCAGGGCTGGGGCGCCATCACCGGTGTCGTCGCCTATGACAGCAATTACGAAGAAGTGGCCGGCAAGGTTCGCCTGGATGTGAACGTCTCCAACGAACTCTCGCTGTTCATCATGGGCGGCTACGGTTCGGACGACAATCTCAACGATAACCTCAGCAATCATGTCGACGCCAACGGTCGCGGCTTCTACAAGATGTGGGGTGGCAATTGGGCAGTGTGGGGCGGTGGCACCTACAAGTTCAACGAAAAAACCTCGTTCAACGCTCAGGTGTCTGCTGACGATTGGAAGAACGTCGGCGTTGCCGCGAACATCGCTTACGACGTTGTGCCGGGCTTCACGGTCACGGCCGAAGTCGACTACCTCCATGCAGGCCGATTTGGCGATGTCAACTATGTTAACCCATCGTTCACACCGGCCGACAAGAAGAACAGCATCGGCGGCCTCCTCCGCTTCCAGCGCTCGTTCTAATATATTTCGACTTGTCGAAATCGAAAACCCGGCGGGCAACCGCCGGGTTTTTTACGCCGGGTTCCGAGAGACTCGTCAAATGCAGTTGAGCCGCCCCGAGACCGAGCCCCTGCACTTCTTGAAGGTTTGCGAGCGACAATAGCCAGCCGACGAAGCCGAGCCCCGGCAGCTCCGGCAGTCCGGCAGTGCGTGAGTTTTCGCGCCAAGCACTTCGAGCGTGTCGACCAGCAGAATCAATTGACCAACCGAGCGATTGTGTTGGGATCATCGGGTGCGGAATCACGCGCATCCGTAAGCTTCTTCAGCTCTATTTCTCAGCAGTGCCAACCAAATCGAGGAGACGTGCGCGCATGAGCGGAACGCAGGACTGGTCTGAGTTACGTGTCCGCCAAGTCGCCCAAAGCATCGATGAGTGGCTGGATCTCGCCTTCATAATTCTTCCAGCGCTTGACCGACGATTTGTAGATCGGTTGGCGAACCTGCCAGCGACTGGGTGTGTTGACCGAACCATCCCTGTCGAAAAAGCGCAGGCAGGCGTCATCCCAGGGCAGCCCAAGGTAATCGATGAGGCGGCGTGACTGCGCTTCCTGATCGTCGACCAGCGTCTCGTACTGATTTTCGAAGATCAGGTTCGGGAAAACCTCGTTCCAATGCTGCATCAGGCGGTCATATTCTCGATAGTACAGGCCGAGTGTCTTCAGGTCGGTGTTGTAGCTGTGCCCCTCGCCGAATTTCTGGACAAAACAAGAGACGCAATTGTCGATGGCGTCACGACGGCAATGAATGATTCGCGCGTTGGGAAAGAGAACGGCGATAAGACCGATCAGCTCAAAATTATGAGGCATCTTATCCACGATCCGAAGCGCGGCAGGCGCTCGCTCCCTCAGATAGGTCAGGTGCTCTTCGGCCAGTGTTCCGGACAGGTGTTCTGTGATCGACGCCATCGCATGGTTTAGCCTCCCGGCCGATGACTTTCTGAGGTCGATCGCATTCGCGACTCTTCTGAGTTTGCTTAGTTCCCCTGCGCCATGGACATCGGGATGACTTGCGCAAATTTGTTCCGTGAGTGTCGTTCCCGAGCGCGGCATGCCGACCACGAACACAGGAACTTCCGAAGGATTTCCGTAACCCGACCTGGCAGCCAGCATCTCAGGCGTGAAGGTCTCAATCAGTGAATCTACCCACCGACGGTATTGGTCGATATCGAAGTAGCGGCCCGAGGCCTGTTTGGCCTTGTTGAAATGGCCGAATGCATCCTTATAGCGCTTGAGGTCGTTCAGCACCTTGCCGGCCGCCAGATGGAGCTTCTCTACGCCGTCCAGATCAAGCTTGGGATTGCCGAGTTCACCAACGATGGATTGTAGTTCCTTTGGCTCTTCGGTGAACTTTTGCGTCTGTACAAGGTCGTTGTAGGCAGTCGGCATTGCGATGCGACGTTCGATTGCTTCTTTAAGAAAGGCGGCGGCCTCGTCCATGCGCCCCAGGCTGCTGAGCGCGCTGGCCAGTCCTATCCGCACTTTGGGATGATCGCGGTTGATCTTCAGCGCCTTCTCATAGAGCGGCAAAGCCATGTCGGGTTTATCAAACTGGATATAAGCGTCCCCCAATGCACAAAGCGCTTCGATGAGACCTGGCTGCAACTCCAAGGCATACTGCATATGCTCGATTGCCGGTGAATATTCACTGACCTTCACATAGGCCGAAGCCAAACCAAGGTGGTAGTAGGGGTTTTTTGGTTCCTCGCCGATCGCTCGTGCGAAATATCGCAAGGCCGCCTCATCGTCGTAGCCCAGGCACACGGTCCCCAAAATATACAGGGCGAGCGGATGGTTAGGCGTGCGCGCCAGCACCCGAAGGCATAGGTCCTGAGCCTCGTTAAGCCGCTTGGCCTGCTGAAACTGATACGCCTGCTCCAGCAACGCATCGTCTGCCTGCGCAGGCGAAAGCGAATTTGCGTTGCGCAGATTTGGCTGCGGGAATTTGGGTTTCGGCCCGGTTTGGACCTTGAGGTGCTTTGACCAGGCAGGCGGCAGACGGTTGTTCATCACGTCTCGCTAGCAAAAGCGGCCGAAAGAATCCAGCGTTACGGATCTGCCCAGCGGCAACTTGCACCGACCCATCCGGCGCGCTAGCAAGAAGGCCCTTTCAAGCGAGCTTCCACCATGCATCAGCGCCCTCCCCTCATGCCGCTCATCGCAGCGCTTCCCTCGACGGTGCCGTTTGTCGGCCCCGAAGCGCAGGAGCGCGAGCGTGGCCGCGCTTTTCGCGCCCGCATCGGCGCCAATGAGAGCAGCTTTGGTCCCTCGCCGCGCGTCATCGCCCGCATGGCCGAGATCGCCGGCGACATGTGGATGTATTGCGATCCCGACAATCACGATCTGAAGGTGGCGGTAGCCGCGCATCACGGCGTAAAAGCAGAGAACGTCGTTGTCGGCGAAGGCATAGATGGCCTGCTCGCCCTGGTGGCACGCATGTATGTGGCGCCCGGCGATGCTGTGGTCACCTCGCTCGGCGCTTATCCGACCTTCAACTTCCACATCGCCGGTGTCGGCGGACGACTGGTGACGGTCCCTTACGAGAACGACCGGGAAAGCCTGGATGGCCTGCTGGCGGCGGTGCACAGGGACAAGGCCCCGCTGGTCTATCTCTCCAACCCCGACAATCCGATGGGCAGTTGGTGGGAGGCGAGCGAGATCATCCGCTTCATCGAGGCGCTGCCGGAAACCACCATGCTGGTGCTCGACGAGGCCTATGGCGAACTCGGGCCGGCCTCGGCGCTGCCGCCGATCGATATCTCCAGGCCAAACGTCATCCGCATGCGCACCTTCTCGAAGGCGTACGGGCTGGCGGGCATACGCTGCGGCTATGCGATCGCTGAGGCCCAGGTGATCCGCGACTTCGAGAAGATCCGCAACCATTACGGCGTCAGCCGCATGGCGCAGATCGCCGGCGTCGAGGCGCTCGCCGATCAGCACTATCTGCAAAGCGTGGTGGCGCGGGTCGCGGCCGGCCGCCGACGCATCGCCGGCATTGCCGAGGCGAACGGGCTGAAGCCACTGGCGTCGGCGACCAATTTCGTCACCATCGATTGCTGCGGCGATGGCGCCTTCGCGCTGAAAGTTCTGCAAGCCCTGCTGTCACGCGACGTCTTCATCCGCAAGCCGATGGTGCCACGGCTCGACCGCTGCATCCGCGTCAGCGTCGGCCTCGATCACGAGCTCGACATTTTTGCCGAGGAACTTCCCGGTGCTTTGGCGGCAGCGCGGGGTAATTAGGATACCGCTGGCGCGCAACCGGCAGCAAAAGCCGCCTACAAATCCATTTCCCAGGTCTGGCCGGTCAGATCCTTGCCGAAGCTGCGGTGGTGCTCCTGCGAGACCAGCCTGAAGCCGGCACGTTCGTAGATCGCGCGCGCCGCAACGAGGATGTCGTTGGTCCACAGAACTAGCTTGGCGTAGCCGCAAGCCCGGGCCTGGTTCACGCATTCCGCCACCAGTCGTTTGCCGATGCCGAAGCCGCGCGCCGACGCCTCGACATGCAGCATTCTCAGCTTGGCCACCTTATCATCCTGATGAACCAGGAACACCGCGCCGACCGGCTGACCACCGCGCTCGGCGATCCAGCAGAAATCGCGGCCGGGCACGAAATTGCGAATGAAATCGGCGCCGATCTCGGCGAGCATGGCCTCGAACTCGATCGTCCAGCCATATTCCTCGGCATAAAGTTGGGCCTGGCGCTGCACGACCCAGCCGACATCGCCGACGCGGTGCGGCCGCAACGTCACCTCGCCGCTTTCACGGGTGGGATCACCCAGCAATTCCCCCGCCTTGCGCAAGGCGCTGCGCAGTTCATGCAACCTGTCGTCGGGTACGCTTTCGATCAGCCGCGCCGTATCCCGATCGGCCGCCGCCTGCAGCCTGGCAAGCGCTGCCTCGCCCCTTGCGGTCAGCGAGAGGACCCTTCGGCGCCGGTCAGCCGGGTCCGTTCTGGCCTCGGTCAGCCCCTGGCCCGCGAACTTGCGCAGGATCCGCGTCAGATAGGCGGCATCGACACGCAATTGTCTCGATATTTCGGAGGCCGCCGGGCCATTCTCGAGCCGAAAAGCCCCAACCAGGAAACCTCGCTCGCCGGCGATTTCGGCGGAAGCCGGGTTGCTGCGGTGACCCAGTTCGAACAGCACGCGCGCCTCGGTCAAAGTGAATGCACTTTGTGTCAGCGTCTCGTCGAGAAGGCCGACAGTGCGCGTGTAGAAGCGATTGAAGCGCCGGACATCGGCCACCAATGCGTTGCGTTCGTCCAACATTTGCGGCCAGCTCCTAATAAAGCAGTTCCATTTTCCTAAATTAGTGGACTGAGTCAATTAAATTCAAGGCCAGAAGGCCAGCTAAAGCCGGAAGGCCCAGCTATTGCGTCCGCGCGCAGGTTGCATTCCTCAGGCCGTGCGCCAGATTCAAAACGAGACAGGCTTGGAGAGATTCATGGCTGGTCATCGCAGGAAAGTGCACGCACGCGTCTACGGTAACGTGCAAGGCGTCGGCTTCAGAGCCTGGGCCCGGGATGAGGCCACGGGCCTTGGTCTTGCGGGCTGGGTTTGCAATGAAGCGGACGGGTCCGTAACGGCCGAGATCGCAGGCCTCGATGAGGAGGTCTCGACAATGATCGAGCGCCTCTGGAAAGGGCCGGCCGGGGCTTTGGTTTCCAAGGTCGACGTCGAGGAGTTGGAGGCAGACAACGCCTCTGTTGGGTTC
>NZ_RZRA01000324.1:0-5490 GCF_003998945.1 Mesorhizobium sp. M7A.F.Ca.CA.003.01.2.1
GCTGTTGCCGCTGCACCGCCAGCGCGGACAATGTTTTGTCCCGGCCGACATTCTGGCGGCAGCGGGATCGTCGCCGGAAGAATTCGTCACCGGCGACGGCGGATCCGGCGCCAAACGCGCGGTGGCGGCGATGATGGCGCTGGCACGGGAACATCTTTCCGCCTTCGAGCAAGGCGCACCGGCTCTCCCGGTCTCGCTGCGCCCGGCATTCCTGCCGCTGGCCCTGTCGCGCGCCTATCTCGGCAAGATGGAGAATGGCTCGCCGTTCGGTGGCGTGGCGCGGCTCTCGGCCTTGCGCCGGCATTGGCTATTGCTGCGCCGCGCGAGCAAGGGTTGGCCAGCACTTTGACGTAAACGTCAACCGTGCTAAGAAGTCTCCGCGCCAAAACTGTCGCCATAGACGACAGGCCGGCCGGAGGAGATACCCATTCAATGAGCTTGCCTTTGCTGGTTGCGATCGTCGCCCTTGGCATCGCGCTGTCGGTTGCCGCGGTGCATTTCACTGGCGGCAGCAAGACGGCGACGCTCAGTGGCGCAGATCATGCGAAGAGCCGGTTCGCCGAGGATTTTCCCGACGAGATCGTGGCGGCAGTCCGCCTGACAGCAGATGCCGGGACCGCGTTCCTGGATATCGGGCGAGGGCGCTTCGGGATCGTTCACAGCGTAGGCGACTGCTTCTTGACCCGCATCGTCACGCCTCAAGATGTCACGATTTTGGACGCTGGAGACGGGAATACGGTCTCGCTGCGGCTCGCCGATTTCACCTGGAAGGGCGGCCGCTTCCGCTTTGCCAGCGCAACGGATGCGCAAGGCTTGCTGAAGGCGCTTGAGCCGCAGAGTTTCGGCGGAGAGGCGGCATGATGGACGACTACAATTTTCCGCAGGTCACTCAACTGGCCATCCCGTTCTTCGTTGTCGCGATCCTGATCGAGCTTTGGTTGGTGCGCACCGGCCGTGCCAAGGGTTCGTTCGAAACGCGCGACACATTGACCAGCCTGATGATGGGTACCGGCAATGTCGTTGCCGGGCTGCTGCTTGGCGTCGTGTCCTACTGGGCGTTGCTGTGGCTCTGGCAGTTCCGCGTCTTCAATCTCGGCCTGTCGATCTGGGTCTTTCTGGTGGCCTTCCTGCTCGATGATCTGCGCTACTATTTCTATCACCGCATCGCGCACCGGGTGCGCTGGGTGTGGGCCGAACACGTCAACCACCATTCCAGCCAGCACTACAATCTGTCGACAGCGCTGCGGCAGAGCTGGACGGGCCTGTTCACCTTCATGTTCGTGCTGCAGGCGCCGCTGGTGCTGCTCGGCTTCCACCCGGCGGTGATTGCCTTCACCTTCGGCTTCAATTTGGTCTGGCAATTCTGGATCCACACCGAGACCATCGGCAAGATGTGGGGCTGGTTCGAGTTCGTCTTCAACACGCCCTCACACCACCGCGTCCACCACGCCACCAATCCGCGCTATCTCGACGCCAACTATGCCGGCACGCTGATCATCTGGGACCGCATGTTCGGCACCTTCGTCGGGGAACTGGAAGAAGACCGGCCGCGCTACGGCATCGTCAGGAATCTCGGCACCTTCAATCCGCTGAAAGTGGCATTCCATGAATGGATCGGCATGTTCAGGGATGCCTTTGCGCCCGGTCTGACCTTGAGCGATCGCCTGAACTATCTGATCAAGCCTCCCGGCTGGAGCCATGACGGCTCGCGCGAGACTTCGGAGAGTTTGAAGGCTGCCTATGTCAGGCGAAATCCTGCTGAGGCGGGGAAGCCTGGGTTGCCAAGCGTGGGTGTCGAGCCCGCCGAGTAGAACTTCTTATGTCAGGAGGGTCCGTCGTCATCGCTGTCGTACGCCAATTGCGCGATTCGTTCCCTCACTTGCGCGATGGCGTGATCCAGCGGAATAGCGGGACGCGTATCTTCGATCGAAGCCTTTATCTTGGCCCGGATCGCGGCTAGGCGCTCGGCATGCTCCTCTTCCTCGCGCTGGAAGGCCCGGAGCGCCGCGCGGATGACTTCGCTCGCCGAGCCGAAAGAGCCGTCTTCGACTTTTTGGCGGATAAGGCGGGCCATTGCTGGCGTGACTGTGACAGAAAGTTTCTCGGCGAATTCCGTGGAACGGCTCCCATTGGACAGCAAGTGGGATTGTATCCTGCTTCATCCGTGCGGCCAACGATGAGGTCCTAGCGCCTGGGTTTCGCCCGGCCAGCTTCCGAACCATCCGGCATGGTGGCGCTAATGCGCCGAGTTGTGCCGAAATGCCGGCCGAATTCATGGCCCCCCAAATCTGTAAAATTGGCTTCGAACTCAACCAGCGCGTCGACAATAGCCGGCGCCTCCGAGCTGGGAGCCTCCTGCGTGAATCGTGCACTGAGGTAGGCGCCATGAGGATGTGAGGGATCCAGACGGGCTTGGATCGCCCAGAAGGATGACAGCGAATAGATCGCTTTCATGAAATCCAGAATTAGCCGGTCATTGTAGGGACCTTCGACAGGCTGAACGGCAATGATTCTCTTCAAGCTTCGATCACGGTTCTCATTGTAATTTTCATTTTCGTACAGCCAACCTTGGCCCCCGTGAGGCTGACCTATTAGCGCCTCGATAGCGGGTATATGAACTTCGCGCAGCTTCCGCAGGTTGGTGCATCTGACATAGATGCTCCAGCAAATTTCGTAGTCGCCGGCGAAAGGTTCGCCACTCGGCGGCAGGTCCGACGGCAGAAGCTGGTGCAGCTCGGAGTGCTTGGCCACGGACTACTCGGCGGCTTGCGCTTGTGCCGGCAGCCCTAGCCATTCTCGGCAATCAGCCTGCGCACGCGATGTGATGGCGTGCCGCTTGGCAACGGTCTTGTCCTTGCCGCGCATGCGTTTGCCCTCGGCCTTCGGAGCTTCGACAGGTGGGAACAGGCCGAAATTGACGTTCATCGGCTGGAATGAGCGCTTTCCCGGCTCGTCATCGGAGACAATATGACCGCCGGTGATGTGGTTGAGCAGAGCGCCGAAGGCCGTGGTCAGCGGCGGCAGGGACGGAGCAAGGCCGAGCCGCTCCGCTGCGGCGAAGCGGCCGGCGAGCAGGCCGATGGCCGCACTTTCGACATAGCCTTCGCAGCCGGTGATCTGGCCGGCGAAACGCAGGCCGGGCCGCGACTTCAGTTGCAGCGAAGCGTCGAGCAAGGTCGGCGAGTTGATGTAGGTGTTGCGGTGCAGGCCGCCGAGACGGGCGAAATCAGCGTTTTCGAGACCCGGTATGGTGCGGAAGATGCGCACCTGCTCGGCATGCTTCAACTTGGTCTGGAAACCGACCATGTTGTAGAGCGTGCCCAGCGCATTGTCCTGCCGCAACTGGACGACGGCATAGGCCTTTACCGTCGGATTGTGGGCATTGGTCAGCCCCATCGGCTTCATAGGCCCGTAGCGTAGCGTCTCGACACCGCGCTCGGCCATGACTTCGATCGGCAGGCAGCCGTCGAAATAGGGCGTGCCTTCCCATTGCTTGAATTCGGTTTTCTGGCCGTCGACCAGCGCTTGCACGAAGGCAAGGTACTGGTCCTTGTCCATCGGACAATTGATGTAGTCCTTGCCGGTGCCGCCTGGCCCGACCTTGTCGTAGCGCGACTGGAACCAGCAGGTATTCATGTCGATCGTGTCGAAATGGATGATCGGCGCAATGGCGTCGAAGAAGGCGAGCGCATCGGCGCCGGTCGCTTCCGCGATCGACTGGGCAAGCCCGGGGGCGGTCAACGGACCCGTGGCAACGATCGCCTGGTCCCAATCCGTCGGCGGCAGACCTGGCACTTCCTCGCGCCGGATGGTGATCAGCGGGTGTGCTTCGAGTTTTTTCGTCACGGCATCGGCGAATCCGTCGCGATCGACGGCCAGCGCGCCGCCGGCCGGAACCTGGTTGGCGTCGCCGGCGCTCATGATCAACGAGCCGGCCAGCCGCATTTCGGCGTGCAACAGGCCGACCGCGTTGTTGTCGGCGTCGTCGGAGCGGAAGGAATTGGAACAGACGAGCTCGGCCAGGCTATCGGTCTTGTGCGCATCGGTGCCACGAACGGGCCGCATTTCATGCAGGATGACGGGCACGCCGGCTTGCGCTGCCTGCCAGGCGGCTTCGGAACCGGCGAGGCCGCCGCCGATGATGTGGATTGGGTTTTTGCTCATGAGCGCCGGAATAATCGCTTGGTGCGGCGATTGCAATTGCCGTGCGCGGTGCGGGGCAAACAGCTGCTGATGGGAGCGCCTCGTGAAAACAACAACACCCGCCGGGGGAGGAGGTCCGGCGGGTGTCGTTTTTCGGGTCGACCTTCGGGAGGAGGGGAAGGGCGGGCATATTTGTGATTGCCGGGGAGGAGGTCGGCTTTGACGAAATTCCTTTCGCCATTTTTAGAAGGGGCGAAACCTCTGGAGCAAAATTCGTCTTGCCCCTGGGAAACAGCGCCCGCCGCGGGAGGAGGTGCGGCGGGCGCCGTTTTGGTGGTCAACCCTTGGGAGGAGGTAAGGGGTGACCGTATTCGTCAAGGTCGGGGAGGAGGTCGACCCTGGCGAAATTCTGTCTAGATCGCCTGGCGGGCGATGATCTTGATTTCGTCGCGGACGATACCGAGATCATGCAGCTGGCGGTTCGAAAGGCGACCCAGCTCGGTAACCGTCTCGCGATAAACGCGCCAGTTACGATAGTTGCGGATCAGGTTCATTGTCGTTCTCTTTTTCAAAACTGGTTCGGACCATTCGCGGTCCGAAGAATTAGACCGCCTTGCGAGCGACGTAAGGAATGTCGCTGCGGCTGATGCCGAGGTCGGTCAGTTCACGGTTGCTCAGGCGGCTCAGCTCGGACACGGTGTCCCTGTAGCGGCGCCAGTTGCGGTAGTTGCGGATCAGGTTCATGGTAGTTCTCGTTTCGTCTTTCTTGCGGATCATTCCGTTTGTGTACGAACTATAAATAGGCGGACCCATATCGATTTAAAAGCGCTATGGCTGCATGGCAGCAATGCAAATTGTGCAATGCAGCATTAACGCTCGTTCACGGACCTGACACAAAGAAACCCGAATCGGAAAATGCCTAAGCGTCAACGGCTTGACCGGATCGGCTGCAAAAAAGACCAAACTTGGGGGGGAGAAGCAGCATGGCGAGCTATTCGTCGCGGGTCAGGGCGGATATCGCGCGCTGGCAGCAGGCCGGCATGATCGACGCCGCGACGGCCGATTCGCTGGCGCGCGATGTCGAGGCCAACGAGCGCAAGTCGCTGAGCTTCGGCTCGATCCTGGCTATGATGGCCGCCTTGCTGTTCGGCGCCGCCATCCTGATTTTCGTCGCCGCCAATTGGGACGCGATCCCGAGGCTGGCGCGCGTGGCGGCGCTGTTTGCCGTCATCCTTGGCGGCTATGTCGGCGGCGCGGTGCTGAAGGCCCGCGACCATGCGGCAATCGGGGAAGCGCTGTGGATCGTGGCGGCCGCGGCTTTCGGCGGCTCGATCGCGCTGATCGGCC
>NZ_RZRA01000325.1:0-5485 GCF_003998945.1 Mesorhizobium sp. M7A.F.Ca.CA.003.01.2.1
GGTGAGCCTATCGTGGGCCACTCTTCCAAGCTTGAGATGCTGGATCACGGACTGAAATATTCGGTCCGGCTGCCGCCAAAAGCAATCGGCGCTAGTTGATGTCCCTGGCGGCCCATGTCTTCAGCAAAACCGCGGCTTCCGTTCGATTTCGTGCCCCAAGTTCGCGCAGGACGGCAGCCGCATGAATCTTCGTCGTCGCTTCTGCAATTTCAAGAGAGCGGGCAATCTCTTTGTTCGAGTAACCTTCAGCCATCAACCTGAGGACTTCCTTCTGTCTGGACGTAAGCCTGCCCAGATTGTTGACGCTGATGGTCCTGTGGGGCATTTGCGTGGGAGCCTCGGATGGAAGGCGCACCGACGCCTTGGACCTTTGTGAAAGAAGTGCCGGAACGTAAATGCGGCCAGCCAGGATTTCGTTCACCGCCAGGACCACCTCCTCGTCCGTTTGGGACTTTACGATATAGCCATGAAGTCCAATCGAGAGGGCAGTTAGAATCTCGGCGCGTGAATCGGTCCCTGAGACAATTGCAAACCGTGTGTCGGGATGAGCCGGTAAGACGTCGCGAAGGTCGTCCTGACCGGACAGTCCCGGCATGTTCAGGTCGATGATGGCGAGATCAACAGGCGCCTGATCTTCAAGCAAGCTTATGACGGTATCAAAACACGCCGCTTCGAATATTTCCAAGTCTGGAATGCCGGCCATCAAAGCCAGTCGCAGCCCACGACGATACAAGCCGTGATCATCGGCGATGATAATACGATACATGAACCACCCACCTTTTGGCAGCCCGCATGTGTCCCTAGCTGCCGAAACCTCCCTTTGGATGGACTGTACGGTGACCCAACACAGATCAGCCGCCCGCTGATCCCCCGTATGTCGACGCTCGCCGCCGCCCATCGGCACATTTCAACCTTCTAATATAGCTTACAATCGCACACATTTCAGGGCCAGATGTTGAAGTGTTTTTTTCGTACGAACGGTAGCGATGCCCTTCCGAGCAGGTCGTTGCCGGCGCCGGACATGTGAACAGTTCCCAGCTCTGATCGCCCTGCCGCCCCCATGCCCTGCCAACTGGAATATTGAATCAAAAGGCCGGGAAAGTGCCATTCAAATGCACGACGACGCCTTCTTAAGCGCCACTTACCATCGCTGCACTCCGGAGAGGCAAAACCAACACTGGCGTACCTTCCGGCCGGGTGGGTTGGACCCATCACACCGCGACAGTCGTATCAATAGGAGGACGAGATGAAAGCGGTCATTCAGTGCGGTGGAATGGGAACACGCCTTCGGCCTTTCACTTCCATATTGCCCAAGCCTCTCATGCCGATCGGTGCTCGACCGGTTCTTGAATTGCTTTTGAAGTGGCTGCGGCGGAACGGCATTCAGGAAGTCTACGTCACGACCGGCTATCTGGGGCACTTGATCCGCACCGTATGCGGGGACGGATCCCAGTGGAATCTAAGGATACGCTACACCCAGGAACTGGAACCTCTCGGCACCATTGGCCCGCTCTCCCTGATCAGGGAGGAACTGGACGAGCCGTTCATTGTTCTCAATGGGGACGTACTTACCGATCTCAGTCTCAGCCGGTTTGTGGCATCACACCGCACACACACGGATCCAGTCACCATAGCCACCGCATCCCGCGTCATCAAGATGGACTTCGGCGTCATCGACGAGGTCGACAATACCGTTCAAGTATTTCGTGAAAAACCGACGCTATCCCATCTGGTAAGCATGGGAATATATTGCATGAATCCAGACGTTTTTCGTTTTATACCTGACGGCATCGCCTTCGGATTCGACGATCTCATGCTGCAGATGATGCAAAACGGCACGAATGTGCACGTCTACAAACATGACGGGCTTTGGCTGGATATCGGACGCGTTGAAGATTTTCAAAACGCACAAACCATTGCCTGGGAAGAGCAGTCCGCATCGATCGAGGTCTCGGCAGCGGCCGCTTGAGGGCTGAACGCTCGACCACGCCAACATGAGGAGGTCGTAATGCTCTTGGTCAGCGCTCCTATTCTTGGCTTTCCGGAAAAGGCGGCCTTGGCCAAAGTTGTCGACAGTGGGTGGCTGACGATGGGGGACCAGGTACGAGCCTTTGAAGAGGCCTTCGCGGCCGTGCATGATGCGGTCGATTGCGTTGCCGTCAGCTCTTGCACCGCCGCCCTGCATCTCATTCTCCATGCACTTGGGATCGGTCCCGGAGACGAAGTTCTGGTTCCCTCGCTGACCTTCGTGGCGACCGCGAATGCAGTGCTCTACGTAGGAGCAACACCGGTATTCGTCGACATAGAGTCGGCCGAAGTGCCACTGATGTCCCTAAGCGACGCGGAAGCCAAGTGCACCGGACGCACCAAGGCCGTCATTCTCGTCCACTTTGCCGGCTACCTCGCCGACCGGGAAGAATGGCAGAGATTTGCCCGTGTGCGAGGACTGCATATCGTCGAGGATGCCGCGCATGCTCCCGGCCTTAAGGAGGTGGGGACTTATGGTGCGGCCGCGGCCTTTAGCTTCTACGGCAACAAGAACATGACCACCGCGGAAGGTGGGGCCGTAATCGCCCGGGATGCACAGCTCCGTGAAGCGATCCGCCAGGCTCGCGGACATGGGATGACCAGCGGCACACATCAGCGGCTGAACAGCCGCACGCCGCAATACGATGTGACGATGCTCGGTTTCAATTATCGCATGGATGAATTGCGCGCCGCTATTGGCTTGGTCCAGCTTCAGAACCTGCAGGAATGGAATGAAATCCGGCGCATATTGGTCGTCCTCTATCGACGTCTGATCGCAGACTATTGCTCGGCTGTGACAGTTCCGTTCTGCAAACCGCGGACCTCGGCCTATCACATCATGCCTGTCCTCCTGCCACATGACGTCGACCGGCAAACGGTGATCGACCATCTGCGAACGAAGGGAATACAGACCACAATCCACTATACGCCCGTGCACCAGATGACGCTCTATCGCCAAATGTTCACTGAAATCCATCTGCCGAAGACCGAGGATTTCGCGCAGCGGGAGTTGACGATTCCACTACACCCGCAAATTACGGCAAGTGCGATCGAGTCGGTGGTTGTTGCGTTGGCCACCGCGATTGAAAGCAGCGGGCGCGCGGGAGCCGCGGCATGAACGCACTCGACGTGACGATGCATCGGCCCGCCGTAGCTGGCACCAGCCATGGAATTGCCAGGCGCGCGATGGATATCATCCTCGCCGCAGCAGCGGGAATGGCACTCGCTCCGCTGATGCTACTGATTGCTGTTGCACTCTTTGTCGAGGGTGGTTGGCCCGTGCTTTTCGCACAGACGCGCCTGGGTGCCGGCGCAAAACCATTTCGCATGTACAAGTTCCGCAAATTCAAGACAACAGCTGATCCTTTCGGCCTTGCGCTGACCATGAACGATGACAGCCGCATGACGCGGATAGGCCGTTTTCTCGCGGCAACGAAACTTGATGAGTTGCCGCAACTGTGGAACGTTTTTACGGGAGACATGGCAATTGTCGGCCCGCGGCCGGAAAGCCTTGCCTTCGCCGATTGTTTCCGCGGCGGCAATGAAGCCGTCCTGCAGTGGAAGCCCGGCCTGCTCGGCCCGACCCAGGTTCTCTTCCGTCACGAAGCCTGTTTTTACCCGCCATCCCTTGATCCGCTCCTGTTTTATCGAGAGGTCCTGTTCCCGGCCAAGGCAACGATCGACCTCGCCTATTATCCGCGGCGCACGATTGCATCGGACCTCGTCTGGATAATGCGAGGCTTCAGGGCGGTTTTCGGCGTGTCCCTGCCTCCCGCGGCAAGTGGATAGAGTTGGAAAGTGAGGAGAGTTTGGCATGAATGGATCGTTGTTCGTTCGCCAGTTTGTCAGCTCACACGATCAAAGGAGTGCGCAGTCGTGAGCTATCACGGCAGGAAGGTCCTGGTCACGGGTGCGGATGGATTTATCGGATCCCACCTCACGGAAGCGCTGGTGCACGAAGGCGCCGATGTCACGGCACTGGCCCTCTACAACTCGTTCGACAGCCATGGCTGGCTGGACGATTTACCCGACCACGTTCGAAGCCAGCTGCAATGCATTCGTGGGGATGTTCGTGACAGCGCGTTCATCAACCGGATCGTGCGCGGCCAGGCGGCGGTGTTTCATCTGGCTGCGCTGATTGCGATTCCCTACTCCTACGCGGCTGCCCAATCCTATGTGGAAACCAATGTGCTGGGCACCGTGAATGTCCTCGAAGCGGCACGCCACTGGGAAACCGAACGCATTGTGCATACGTCCACGAGCGAGGTTTATGGCACCGCTCTGACCATGCCGATCGACGAATCCCACCCACTGCAGGGACAGTCCCCCTACTCTGCATCCAAGATCGGCGCAGACATGATGGCGGCGTCCTATGCCAGGTCCTTCGATGTGCCGGTGGTCATCCTGCGACCGTTCAATACATACGGGCCGCGCCAGAGCGAGCGGGCCATCGTGCCGACCATCATAAGGCAGGCTCTGGACGAGAACTGTCCGGCGATCATGGTCGGCGACACCAGCCCTATCCGCGACCTTACCTTTGTGGAGGACACTGCTGCGGCATTTGTGGCGGCAGGGGCGGCCGAGCTTGAATTTGGCCATGCCTACAATGCAGGCAGCCAGCGCGCCGTCAGTGTCTCGGACGTTTTGGAGTTGGTGCTCGAGTTGAGTGGCACCAGGAAACCAGTTCGTCGAGATGAAAGCCGGATGCGGCCGCAAAACTCCGAGGTTCGCGCGTTGCTCGCCGATTCCTCGAACCTTGAAAGTAAAGTCGGATGGCGGGCACATACGAGCTTGCGTGATGGTCTGGAAAAGACCATCGAGTGGTGGCGCTCGCGCCTCAGCGAAGGCCGCGTCCGACGCGAAATGAGCTACATGACATGACCTTTCCGCGGCTCATACCAGCTTTGCTGTTGATGGCCGCTCTGCTGGCGCTGCACACAGCCGGAAACCGGCCGAGCGGTGCGGCAGGCACGGAGCCGGCAATGGATCTGCCCGCTTATCTGAAACCTGCAACTGATCCGGCGACAGGGATCCGCTTTACTCGGATCACTCAGCCCGGAGCGCTTGGCAGCGGAATTGTCTGCGGCAAAATATATTGCAGTCATCGCTACTCGAGCGCGCAAGCCTGGAATGCGGATCAGAGCCTCCTCGTCCTCATGAACGGCTGCAACGGCATGTGTTTCCTCGACGGGAAAACCTACCTCCCTTTGTTTCATCGCAACAAGTCGGGTGAGTGCGAATGGCGCCCTCGAAACGCGGAGATGATGATCTGTGTCGATGGTCAAAAGATATCGACCTGGGCGCCCCGCACCAATCGTGAGGACATAGTGTATGCCGCAACGAAATATCGGGATCTCGAATTCGGCCCGTCCAAGGGAAATCCTAGTCGTGACGGCAACCGCATTGCCGTACGCGCGACCCGCAATGATGGAGCTGCTGTCGTCTTCGCATACGACAT
>NZ_RZRA01000326.1:0-5479 GCF_003998945.1 Mesorhizobium sp. M7A.F.Ca.CA.003.01.2.1
CCGAAATGCCACCCGCCACGCTCATCGAAAGAATTTTGCGCGCAATGATCATGTGAAAATCCTCTCCTCTCGCTTCGGCCCAAAAATCGGAAATCGATTTTCGACAAGCACGAGGCGTGCATCCAAGTTTCCAGAGCGACGTGCGTCCAGATGAATACGTATCGCTATGGTCCGCATCCCTTCAATCGCCCGATTTCCGGGCGATTGCAAGGCAGTGAGGCAGGTGGGCGGTGCTGCTATCGCACAAGGATGTTGCGGAACTGCCACGGGTCGTTCCGGTCGAGGTCTTCCGGGAACAGGCCGGGACGGTTATCGAGCGGCGTCCAGTCGGTGTAGTAGCCCTTGACCGGTCCGAGATACTGGGACTGCACTTCCAGGCACCGCCTGTAGTCCATCTCGTCGGCTTCGACGATGCCGGCCTCGGGATTCTCCAGCGCCCAGACCATGCCCGAGAGCACCGCCGAGGTGACCTGCATGCCGGTGGCATTCTGGTAGGGGGCCAGCTTGCGCGCCTCGGCGAGCGACAGCTGCGAGCCGTACCAGTAGGCATTCTTGTCGTGGCCGTAGAGCAGCACGCCGAGTTCGTCGACGCCGTCGATCAACTCGTTCTCGTCGAGCACATGATGCACCGGCTGAGGCTTGCCGGCGGCGCCGAACATCTCGTCAAGCGACAGCATCGCGTCGTTGCAGGGATGATAGGCATAGTGGCAGGTCGGGCGGTAATGCACCTTGCCCTTCTTCGAACGCACGGTGAAGAAATCGGCGATAGAGATCGCCTCGTTATGCGTCACCAGCAGGCCGTATTGCGCGCCGGGCGTCGGGCACCACGAGCGCACGCGCGTGTTGGCGCCCGGCTGCTCCAGGTAGATGGCTGCCTTCGAGCCGTGCTTGTGCTTCTTGGCGTTCTTCGGCATCCATGTCTCGTGTGTGCCCCAGCCAAGTTCCGCGGGCTGCAGGCCCTCGGAGATGAAGCCTTCGACCGACCATGTGTTCCAGAACACATCCATCGGTTTCGGCTTCTTGGTGCGCTGGGTGTCGCGTTCGGCGATGTGGATGCCCTTGACGCCGGCCTTCTTCATCAGCTTGGCCCAGCCCTCGCGATCGTCCTGCGCGGGCTCCGAGAACTCCAGGCCAAGATCGGTGGCGAGATTGACCAACGCCTGCTTGACGAACCACGAGACCATGCCTGGATTGGCGCCGCAGGTGGAGACCGCCGTGGCGCCGCCGGGCTTGTCGTGCTTTTCCTTGAGCAGCGACTCGCGCAGCGCGTAATTGGTGCGGCTGGCGTTATCGGCCTTGGCGTCGAAATAGAAGCCGAGCCACGGCTCGACGACGGTGTCGATGTAGAGCACGCCGAGCTTGCGGCAGAGCCGCATCAGGTCCACCGAGCCGGTATCAACCGACAGGTTGATGCAAAAGCCCTGGCCGCCGCCATTGGTCAGAAGCGGGGTCAGGAGCTTCTTGTAGTTCTTCTCGGTCACCGCTTCCTGGACGAAGGTGATGCCGCGCTCGTCGAGCAGCTTGCGGTCGGTGTCGCGCGGATCGATAACCGTCATGCGCGACTTGTCGAACTTGAAATGGCGTTCGATCAGCGGCAGCGTTCCCCGGCCGATCGAGCCGAAGCCGATCATCACGACAGGGCCGCTGATCTCACCGTAAACGGGCCAGTTTTCATTCGCCATTTTATCGAGCACTCCTTCAAAGCCCAGGAAACTGGGAAAACGCACACACAAAACCGGGCATCTTTGCCCGGCGGCCATGCGCTACATCACAGATCATTGTCACAAACCAGCGAAAAGCGCCAACCAGCGATCAGTCGTCATTGGCCATGTGGTTAAGGACCGTCATCAGCCGATCACGGTCCGATGTCAGGCCCTTGTAGTCGAGCTGGGCGAGATCGAGTGCTTCGAGCTGGGCGGCGAAAGACACCGCGAGCTTCGCCCGATCAGGGTGCCTGGCCAGCACGGCGAGCGGATCGAGATGGATGCGGATGGTGAACAGGATATCGCGTGAAACAGGCAGTTTGCGTAGGGTTTGCCGCTCGACGCGAATGAAGGCATGGGCGTCGATGTCGCCATCGGGAAAGCGCGACGGCCGGTTGGTGGCGCGGTCGATGCGCTGCAGGTCGGAGAGCGGATGGTAGAGCGCGTTGTCGGCCTGGATCGACCAGTTGTAGCGCTCGACGGCCTGCCCCTGGAGGCCATCGAACATCCGGTTGATGAGTTCCGCCGGACGCGTGCCCGGGCCGAAACCCGGCACCGGCGCGTGGATGTCCTGCAGCGGCTTGCCGAACTTTTCCAGGAGCGACCAGGAGGAGGGAAAGCAGAGCGAGCCGGCGACCAGCCGCCAGCCGCTGTCACTGCTGCGCATCAGGATCAGGTCTTCCTGGACGAGCAGTGAGGCTTTGGCCAGCGGCGCATCGGCGAGGGAAGCAGGCAGACGGCTCGCCGCGCCCGCCACCTCGACGCCTGATCCGCCGAGCCGATGGGTTTCGGGGAACCTCTCCGGGAGATGCGCGGCGAGCAAGTCGAGCACTTCCTGCTGGGCGTCGCGCGTGCCGTCCTCCTCGACGAAAACGCGCTCTGGGATTTCGGCATAGAGCCGGTGCTTTTCGGCGAGATACGGCAGCAGATGGCCGTCGACCTCGATCCAGGCCGCCGGGTCGAGCGGCTTCAGCCCGATGCTGAACAGTTTCGACGAGCCGTCATAGGGCGTGTGGGTGGGCAGCGTATGTTTTGGGGACGTCATGTCTCAGGTCAGTCTTGCCGGGATCAGTCCGCGCAGCGAATTGCCGACGAACAGGGACTTGGCGGATTTCAGATCGTCCAAGCTGTAGATCGCTTCGCGGGCGCGGCCTTCATCCAGAAGCTGCGCGCGCAATACGCCAGGCAGCAGGCCGCAATCGAGCCGGGGCGTCGCCAGCACGCCGTCGCCGACATCGGCAAAGACATTGGTGATCGTGCCTTCACAGATCTCGCCACGCTCGTTGGCCATAAGCACCTCGTCGGCCTGCGTGATGAGGTGTTCGGCACGGGCACGCGTGTAAAGCTGTCGCCGGCTGGTCTTGTGGCGCAGCAGCGTGTCGTTCGAATCGAGCCTCGTCCGCGCCAGCCGCAGCATCCAGACTTTGTCGGCGGCGAGCGGTTCATAAGGCTGCGCAGAGGCCGTCACCTCGCCATCGTGCGACAGGACGAGACGCGTGCGCGTGGCAACGCCGGAACCGCCGACCGCGCTGCTCAGCGCCTCGCCGACCGTGCCTGGATCACAGCGGAAGCCGAGTTCCGCCGCCGAGCCATAGAGGCGCGCAAGATGACGATCGAAGCGCAGGAAGCCCGAGCCGGGTTCCCAGCGCATGGTCTCGATCAACTGAAAGTCGGCGGTGTTCCCGTCGCGAAGCGCGCTTTCAGCAGACACTCCTGATACTCCTCCTGCGCCGTCGAATCGAAGACGACGCCGCCTCCGACATTGTAGACGGCCTCGCCGCCCGAAAAGAGCGAGATGGTGCGGATCGCCACGGAAAAGCGCATCGGGCCGCCGGGTGCGATCCAGCCTATGGCGCCGCAATAGGCATCGCGGGGCGTGCCTTCCAGGTCGCGCAGGATCTCCATGGCACGGATCTTAGGCGCGCCGGTGATCGAACCGCAAGGAAACAGCGCCGCAAAGATCTGGCGGATAGAGAGACCCGGCAGCAGTTTGGCCCTGACGTCGCTCACCATCTGATGCACGGTCGGGTAAGTCTCGATGCGGAACAGCGCCGGCACGTCCAGCGTGCCCACCTCGCTGATCAGCGAGATATCGTTGCGCAGGAGATCGACGATCATCCGGTTTTCGGCCTGGTTTTTCTCGTCATTGCGCAGGAAGATCTTCTGCCGTTCGTCCTCGGCTTTGGTGGCGCCGCGCGGCGCCGTTCCCTTCATCGGATGCGTCTCGATCATGCCCTCGGCGTCGATCTCGAAGAACAGTTCAGGCGAGCGCGACAGCACGATGGGTTCACCGAGCGCGATCAGCGCGCCATATTTCACCGGCTGACGTTCAGTCAACGCATCGAACGCGGCCAGAGGCTCGCCTGACCATTGCGCATGCACGGGAAAGGTCAGATTGCCCTGGTAGCAATCACCTTGCCGGATGTGCTGGTGCAGCCGCGAGAAGCGTTTTTCATAATCCTCGGGCGACCACGTCGCACGGGCGTCGAAGATCGGGCCATTGGTCGCCGCCATATTGCGCGGCGGCACCGCCTGTTCGACCGGGGCATCGAAAACCCCAAGGCACACGAGTGGGGCGCGGCGTCCATTCGGCAGCAGGGGAACGAGCTTGGGTTCGAGCAGGTAGCCCGCCTCATACGAGAAATAGCCGGCAAGCCATTTGCCTGCATCATGCGCGGCTTGTGCTGCTTCCAGAGCCGGCCCGAAATCGCCTGCATCGTGCGCCACGATGATATCGGCCGGCCGGTCGAAAACGAGCTGGCGCGCGCTTTTGTCATTGCGAAAAATTGCGGCGGGCAGGGACATGGGCACCGAATGCTGCGGTCAATGAAGCCATCAACCGCTCTATATGGGGTGCCGCCCGCGCGCAATCGAGGGAACGGCACGCTGCCTCTTAAAGCCGACCTTTGGGCCAACTCAGGAACCAAGAGCAAACGGCGACGCCGATATGGCGCCGCCGCTTGCAATCTTCAGGTCGTGCCTGGCGATCAGCTGTTGCTGGAGGTTCCGGCTGTTGGAAACTGCTTGGCGAATTCCTTCTCGTTGCCGGCGGCGAGCAGCTTGGCCTGCTCGATCCAGCGTTCGCGCGCGATGCGGCCATCGAAATTCATGACGTCCTCGATCCGTTTGATATCGGCCGCTGTCCAGGACGCGATCTGGGCGAAGCTGGTGACGCCTTGTGCCTTGAGCAGTTTCTCATTGACCGGACCGATACCGATCAGCCGACGCAGATTGTCGGGCTTTCCGGATGCTGGCTTGGCTGTTGCAGGCTTGGCTGTTGCAGGCTTGACTGTTGCAGGCTTGCTCATTGCGGATTTGGCTGGAGCCGAGGTTTTGGTGGCGACGGGTTTCGCCGCCGGCTTGGCAGAGACCGCTTTCGCAGCGGCCGGTTTGGCCGTCGCGGGCTTTGTGGTGGCGGATTTGGCCGTCGCGGGGGTCGACATCAGGGCCGCCGGCGCCTGGCTTGCCGGTTTTGCCGCGCTGCTTCCGGCGGCAGGTGCGGCCGACGCTTCGCGCAGCCGGCGCTCAAGGTCGGCGCGGGTCTTGCCGCATGCATCGAGTTCGCCGGTCAGGCGGTCGCTGTCGGTGCGCAGCCTGTCGCGTTCGCTGCGTGTACGGTCGAGATCGCCGCGCAAGCTGTCGAGTTCACCGCGCAGGCGCCCCCAAAGGAACCAGCCGACCAATACGCCTATCAGGAACGCCAGGACCACGTAGAAAAAAGTGCCCATTGTCTCTCTCCAGTCAGATCCGTCTGCCGTGGGTCATGATCTTCGGCG
>NZ_RZRA01000327.1:0-5475 GCF_003998945.1 Mesorhizobium sp. M7A.F.Ca.CA.003.01.2.1
CTCTACTACCTGCGCGATCGTCGCGGCAAATCGGCCCGTATTTCTGAAAACACCGGCGTGCGCGCCCGCAAGCTGAACGATGAGGAGCGCGATGCGCTGAACGCCGAGAAGGCCCGTATCGAAGCCGAGAAGGTGGCAGCAGCCGAGGCCCTGGCCGTCGAGAAGGCCGCCCAGGACGCCGCCGAGAAGAAGGCCGCCGCCGAGGCCGAAGCAGCAGCCAAGGCCGCCGCAGAAGCGACCCCTGCCGAATAAGGTTTTCGGAAATCCCATTCAAAAAGGCGGCTTCGGCCGCCTTTTTTCGTTTCACCAGACTGTGAACGCTTTCAGCGCCAGACACAGGATCCGGCTGTTGACGGCGCATTACTTTGTGAACTAAATAATCGCGCACAAAGTAATTGGAGATTTGATATGGCACTCTACACCACACAGGCTCACGTCACCGGCGGCCGCGCCGGCCATGGCGAGACCAGCGACGGTCTGCTCAAGGTCGATCTGGCAATGCCCAAAGAACTCGGCGGGCCGGGGGGCGCCACCAATCCCGAGCAACTGTTCGCTATCGGCTATGCCGCCTGCTTCGAAAGCGCCATCCGCTTTGTCGCGCGCAAACAGAAGCTGTCGCTGACGGATGCCGGGGTAACCTCCACCGTCAGCCTGCTTCCCGATGGCGAAGGCTTTAAGCTCGGTGTCGCGCTCGCGGCGGAAACGAAAGGCCTTGATCAGGCGGCGGCGGAAGCGCTTGTATCGGAGGCGCACAAGATCTGCCCCTATTCCAACGCCATCAGGGGCAATGTCGACGTAGCGCTTTCGGTAAAGGCGGCATGACGGAAAAGACGACAAAGAGCACCAGGGACGTCCCGGCGGAGGCCACCGGGACGTTTCACGTTCCGCGGCTCGACCAACAGCTCTGCTTCGCGCTCTATTCGGCAAGCGGGCTGATGACGAAGCTCTACCGCCCGCTGCTCGATCCGCTCGGCCTGACCTATCCGCAATATCTGGCCATGTTGGCGCTCTGGGAACGGGCTCCAAGCACGGTCGGCGAGCTTGGCGAAGCGCTCGGGCTGGATTCGGCGACGCTGACGCCGCTGCTCAAGCGGCTGGAGGCCGGTGGCCTGGTCACACGCCGGCGCGACCCCGCCGACGAGCGCCGGGTTCTGGTCGAGCCGACAGCGAAGGGACAAGCGTTGCGTGAGCAGGCCAAAAGCGTGCCGGCGGCGATGCTTTGCAACCTGCCGCTGGATGCCGACGAGTTGAAATCCCTGCACCGCACGCTGACACGGTTCGTCTCCGGCTTGCGCAAGGCGGATGCCGGCATCGTGAAGCGGAGCTGATCGCTGCCGCGACACCGTTCATTCCTGAATCCCGGAAATGAAGGCATCGGAATCCCTTTTCGCGCGCGCTGACGCAGCGGACCGTCTTGCATGACGCTTGCGGAAAGCTAAAGTCGGCGCCGGATTTTCCTACAAGCCCGGCCGTGCCCGGGTCCTTCAATTTCCGGGGAGTGTGTCATGACCAAATCGAAACTGCTGCTGGCAGGCCTGCTTGCCCTCGTCCTGGTACCCGTTGCCGCCTTTGCGCAGGCGCTGCCCGACCTCGGCGGCAAAAAGGTGGTGGTTGTGACCGAAAACGCCTATCCGCCGCTGCAGTTCATCGATGCCAAGACCGGCAAGCAGATCGGCTGGGAATATGATGCGATGAACGAGATCGCCAAGCGGCTGAATTTCGCCGTCGAGTACCAGAACACATCCTGGGACGCGATGATCCAGGCGGTTTCCGACAACCAGTACAACATCGGCATGACCGGCATCACCATCAAGGACGACCGCAAGGAGAAGGTCGATTTCTCCGACCCCTATATGCGCTCGGAACAGTTCATGCTGGTGCGCGGCGATGAAAGCCGTTTCACCGACGCCAAGACCTTCGGCGCCTTCAAGGATGGGCTGATCGGCGCGCAGGCCGGTACCACGCCCTTCTACACCGCCGTCTACAGCGTGCTCGACGGCAATGAGCAGAACCCGCGCATCAAGCTGTTCGAGACCTTCGGCGCCACGGTGCAGGCACTGAAATCCGGCGACGTTGACGTCGTCTTGACCGACGGCACCGCGGGGAAGGGCTATGTCGACGCCTCCGAGGGCAAGCTGAAGCTGATCGGCGGACCGCTCGGCACCGAGGATTTCGGCTTCATCTTCCCGAAGGGTTCCGACCTGGTGAAGCCGGTCAATGCGGCGATTGCGGCGTTGAAGGCGGACGGGACGTTCGATGCGCTGAACAAGAAGTGGTTTCTTGATTACAAGATGGGGCAGTGATTTCGCACTGACTTCGCGCTTGAACGCCCCCCTCTGCCTTGCCGGGCATCTCCCCCTCAAGGGGGGAGATTGGCTGTTTTTTCCGCTTTCACCAATCACCAAAGTTGTAAAAAGAGTGCCGTCGACGAAGCTGCCAATCTCCCCCCTTGAGGGGGAGATGGCCGGCAGGCCAGAGGGGGCTGCCTTGGCGCAATCCTTTTGATGCCTCCCGCCTCTTCCTCCAAAGCCGACTTCCCCTGGTGGCTCGTCGTGGCCGTGACCATCGCGATCGCGGTGGCCGTCTTCGTCGCCACCAGCAATCTCTATGCCCAGGTGTTCGCCACGGTCGCCAAGGGCATCGGCGTCACCATCTTCGTCACCGTGATTGCCTTCGTGCTGGCGTCGGCCATTGGGCTCGGCATCGCGCTGATGGGAATGTCGGGTTCGCGCTGGCTGCGCCAGATCGCGCGCTTCTATGTCGAGATCATCCGCGGCGTGCCGATCCTGGTGCTGTTGTTCTGGATCGCCTTTGCCGGCGCGCCGGCCTTCGTCGCGGCCTGGAACGCGCTGACCGCGCCGCTGCAAAGCGCCGGCCTGTTCGGCGAGCTTTTGGTGCGCGACGTGTCGCTGTTGTGGCGCGCCATCATGGCGCTGACCATCGGCTATTCGGCTTTCATCTCGGAGGTTTTCCGGGCCGGCATCCAGGCGGTGGAGAAGGGCCAGATCGAAGCGGCGAAGGCGCTCGGGCTGACCCGCGCGCAGCGTTTCCGGCTCATCGTGTTTCCACAGGCGATCCGCACCATCCTGCCGCCCCTCGGCAATGATTTCGTCGCACTGGTCAAGGATTCCTCGCTGGTCTCGGTGCTCGGCGTTGCCGACATCACGCAGATGGGCAAGGTCTACGCCGCCGGCTCCTTTCGCTTCTTCGAGACCTATTCGATAACAGCCTACATCTACCTCATCCTGACCGTCGGCCTGTCGCTGGCGCTCAGGGCGCTGGAACGGCGGCTGCGCCGCCAGCACGAGGAATAGTTTTTCGGCCAAGGCAGCGCTACGATCCCCGAGCATTCCCGTTGAGGAGGTCCCATGATCGTCGACAAAGCCAATGCGGCGCTGGATTCCGTCTATACGGCCGACACGCCGGAAGCGCTTGAAGAGGCCTATGCCGCATGGGCCGGGACCTATGACAGCGAGACCGCCTCGCTCGGCTACCTCCTGCCTTTCCTGATCACCGCCTGGGTGGCGCGCCATGTGCCGGCGGGCGATGGCCCGTTGCTCGATGCCGGCTGCGGCACCGGCCTGTCGGGACCGTCGCTGAATGCGCTCGGCTACCGCGACATTGCGGGGCTCGACCTCTCGGACGATATGCTGAAGATCGCCGGCAGCCGCAATGCCTACAGCGAACTGAAGCAGGCAATGCTGGGCGGTCCGCTGCCGTGGCCGGACGGGTATTTCCGCGCCTTCTTCTCGACAGGCGTGTTCACCATCAGCCATGCGCCGGCGACAGGCCTGCACGAACTGGTGCGCATCACCCGCAAGGGCGGCCATGCGATCTTCACCGTGCGCGACCGGGTGTTCGAGAGCGGCGGCTTCCAGGCGGTGTTCGATGAGTTGGAGCAGACTGGGAAATGGCGGCCGGTCGAGGAAAGCCCGTGGTTCCGCTGCTATGCGATCGCCGAGCCGGATGCGCTGGTGAAGACTTTTGTGTTTGAAGTGATCTGAGCGGCGCGTTCTCCGATCTTGGCTTCCTTCCTCTCCCCCTGAAGGTGTGGAAGTGAGGACGAGGAACCCGAGTTCTGCGAAGGCAGCTTCCAATTGCCGAAAACCCAAAACATTGATATGAGCCACGCCATGGAAGAGCTTTTTGGCGATCCGGCCTACAAGGGGTTCGTGCTGCAGGACAGAAAACGCCTGCCGTCGCGCTTCTCCGCGCGCGTGTCCGGGGCGCTGACCAGCCGACTACCCTAGGCCGACCCATCGGGGTCGTTTCGCCGGGCCGGAGGTCCGGCACCTGCTCTTTCCCATTCTCATATCGACGGATTTACGCACATGAGCGCACCGCGCACCCTCTACGACAAGATTTTCGACGACCATGTCGTCGATCGCCAGGAAGACGGCACCTGCCTGCTCTACATCGACCGCCACCTGGTCCATGAAGTGACCAGTCCGCAGGCCTTCGAAGGCCTGCGCATGACCGGCCGTAAAGTCCGGCATCCGGAAAAGACGCTGGCCGTGGTCGATCACAATGTCTCGACTTCGCCCGAGCGCAAGTTCGGCATCAAGAACGAGGAAAGCCGCATCCAGGTCGAGGCGCTGGCCAAGAACGCCAGGGATTTCGGCGTCGAATATTATTCCGAGAACGATATCCGCCAGGGCATCGTCCACATCATCGGTCCGGAGCAGGGCTTTACACTGCCCGGCATGACCATCGTCTGCGGCGACAGCCACACCTCGACGCACGGCGCTTTCGGCGCGCTGGCGCATGGCATCGGCACATCCGAGGTCGAGCATGTTCTGGCGACGCAGACGCTGATCCAGCGCAAGGCCAAGAACATGCTGGTGCGTGTCGACGGCCAATTGCCGGAAGGTGTCACCGCCAAGGACATCATCCTGGCCATCATCGGCGAGATCGGCACTGCCGGTGGCACCGGCTATGTCATCGAATATGCCGGCGAGGCGATCCGTGCGCTGTCGATGGAGGGCCGCATGACGATCTGCAACATGTCGATCGAAGGCGGCGCGCGCGCCGGCCTGATCGCCGCGGACGAGACGACCTTCGCCTATGTCAAGGACAAGCCCCGCGCGCCGAAGGGCGCGGCCTGGGATGCGGCACTCGAATACTGGAAGACGCTACAGTCCGACGAGGGCGCGCATTTCGACAAGGTGATCGTGCTCGACGCGGCCAAGCTGCCGCCGATCGTCTCCTGGGGCTCTTCGCCCGAGGACGTCGTGTCGGTGCAAGGCATCGTGCCGAACCCGGACGACATCACCGATGAGAACAAGCGCACCTCCAAGCAGCGCGCGCTCGACTATATGGGTCTGACGCCGGGCACCAGGATCACCGACATCACGCTCGACCGCGTCTTCATCGGTTCCTGCACCAATGGCCGCATCGAGGATCTGCGCGCCGTCGCCAAGGTGGTCGAAGGCAAGACGGTCAGCCCGCATGTCGATGCGATGATCGTGCCGGGCT
>NZ_RZRA01000328.1:0-5473 GCF_003998945.1 Mesorhizobium sp. M7A.F.Ca.CA.003.01.2.1
GGACTTGGCCTTTTAGCCGCCGCGCTTCACCCTGTCCAGAAACACGGAATTGGTCCAATCCACGGCCTTTGCCGGCCGTTCGAACCGGCCTGTTTTCGCCGCCGAAACGCAAAACCGCCGGCACTGGGCCGGCGGTTTCAAAACGCATTAACGCGGAACTCGATTACTTAAGCCCGAGATAATAGAATGCGATTATGGCCGAACTCCGGCCGACCTCGCGAGTTGTCACATCGCGCCGGATTCCTCCTCGAACCCGTCGTCGCCACCTTCGGAGCCGCCATTCTCAAGGAACTTTTCGGCGATCAGCCCGGCATTCTGTCGGAGCGCCAGCTCGATCTCGCGTGCGGTGTCGGGATTGTCGCGCAGGAACAGTTTGGCATTCTCGCGGCCTTGGCCGAGACGCTGCGAATTGTAGGAGAACCAGGCGCCCGACTTCTCGACCACGCCGGCCTTGACGCCGAGATCGACCAGTTCGCCGGTCTTGGACACGCCTTCACCATACATGATGTCGAACTCGACCACCTTGAAGGGCGGCGCCAGCTTGTTCTTGACCACCTTGACGCGGGTCTGGTTGCCGACGACTTCGTCGCGGTCCTTGACCGAGCCGATGCGGCGGATGTCGAGGCGCACCGATGCGTAGAATTTCAGCGCGTTGCCGCCGGTCGTCGTCTCGGGCGAACCGAACATGACGCCGATCTTCATGCGGATCTGGTTGATGAAGATGACCATGGTGTTGGAGCGCGAGATCGAGGCGGTCAGCTTGCGCAGCGCCTGGCTCATCAGGCGGGCCTGCAGGCCGGGCAGCGAATCACCCATCTCGCCTTCGATTTCGGCACGTGGCGTCAGCGCCGCGACCGAATCGACCACCAGCACGTCGATGGCGCCGGAGCGCACCAGCGTGTCGCAGATTTCCAGCGCCTGCTCACCGGTGTCGGGCTGCGAAATCAGCAGGTTTTCGAGATCGACGCCAAGCTTGCGGGCATAGACCGGGTCAAGCGCGTGCTCGGCATCGACGAAAGCGCAGATGCCGCCCTTCTTCTGGGCTTCGGCCACGGTGTGCAGGGCCAGCGTCGTCTTGCCCGAGCTTTCCGGCCCGTAGATCTCGATGATGCGGCCGCGCGGCAGGCCACCGACGCCAAGCGCGATGTCGAGGCCAAGCGAGCCGGTCGGCACCGTTTCGATCTCGACGACCTGCTCGTTGGCGCCGAGCCGCATGATCGAGCCCTTGCCGAAAGCCCGCTCGATCTGCGACAGCGCCGCATCCAGAGCCTTTGATTTGTCCACTGCCTTGTCCTCTACCAGCCGCAAAGAATTCTGAGCCATGATACATCACCCCTTGGTCGTCAATGAAGGCCGGACAATCCGTAATCCCTGCCTATTTGTACCTTTTTTGTTCTCATTTGGCAAGAGGGATCAAATATCTGAAAAACAAGCAATATCCGGATTTGTTCTTTTTTTGTCCAAGGATTCGATCAGGAATGCACCGCACGTTGGGCCAGACGGCTCGGTTGTTTCGACCTGCCGAATCGCCGCCTTGCATGCGAAGCTCGGTCGCACAGCCTAGCGCTTGTGCGGCTGGAATAACAAAGGTCATATCGCCGGCATGCTGAAATCCGCGAAAATACTGGCCGTAGGCGGCGCCCATATCGACCGGCGCGGCCAGGTGTCCGGCGCCTACGTGCCCGCCGCCTCCAATCCGGGCACAATGCGCGAGGATGTCGGCGGCGGCGTCTTCAACGCCTTGCGCAGTGCCGTGCGGCGCGGCGTCTCCGCGTCGCTGATGTCGGTTCGCGGCGGCGATCCCGCTGCCGACACCGTTTCGCGAGCCATTGCCGGGGCAGGCATTACCGACCTGTCGGCGGTCTTCCTCGACCGCACGACGCCGAGCTACACGGCACTGATCGACAGCGAGGGCGAGTTGATCGTCGGCTTTGCCGACATGGCGCTCTACGACCTGGCGTTTCCCAAGCAGATCAGGCGCTCCAAGGTGCGGGAGGTGATCGCCGCCGCCGACGCGATCCTGTGCGACGCCAATCTGCCCTCTTCGGCGCTGGAACGGCTGGTCGCGCTCGCTGCGGGCAAGCCGGTTTTCGCGATTGCCATTTCGCCGGCCAAGGTGGTGCGGTTGCTACCGGTGCTGAAGGAGCTTTCGCTGGTCTTCATGAACCGGCGCGAGGCCATGGCGCTGGCCGGCGTCGCCGCGAATGCCACGGAGCGCGAGGTCGTCGACGGGTTGCGATGCAGCGGCCTCGTCAGCGGCGTGGTGACGGCAGGCGGCGGGCCCATGCTGGGCTTCGATGAAGCCGGCGCCTTCTCTATCCTGCCGCCGCCACCAAGAAAGGTCGCCGACGTCACCGGCGCCGGTGATGCGCTGGCAGGCGCAACGGTCGCTGCCTTGCTGCGCGGACTGCCGTTGCGGGCAGCTCTGCGCGAAGGCATTGCCGGGGCGACGCTTGCCATCGAAAGCGCCGCCGCCGTTCCGGAGTTCACCGCGGCGAGCTTCGCGGAAGCGTTGGCTCTTGTGCCGGATGCCAGGGAAATGGCATGAGACCGGCGAATTCATAGTGCCGCGATGTTGCCGAGCGTCCGACGGACGCGCCGCATTCCGGATAGGAGACCTTGATGACCCCTGAGACCGCCCGCCCCTTCATCGACATCCACGCGCCGGTGGCGCAGGCCCTGGCCGACGGCCGGCCGGTGGTGGTGCTGGAAAGCACCATCATCACCCATGGCATGCCCTACCCCGACAATGGCGCCATGGCGGCCGATGTCGAAAAGATCATCAGCGATGGCGGCGCCGTGCCGGCGACGATCGCCGTGGTTGGCGGCCGCATCAAGATCGGGCTTTCGGACGGCGAGCGCGAATCGCTGGCGATGACGGGCGACGCGATGAAGCTGTCGCGCGCCGATCTCGGTTTTGCCGTGGCGCAAGGGCGCACCGGCGGCACCACGGTCGCCGCCACGATGATCGCGGCGCATATGGTCGGCATAAAAGTGTTTGCCTCCGGCGGCATCGGCGGCGTGCACAAGGGCGCCGAAAAGAGCTTTGACATTTCCGCCGATCTCGACGAGCTGGCGCGCACCCCGGTGATTGTCGTCTCGGCCGGCGCCAAGGCGATCCTCGACATCGAAAAGACGCTGGAAGTGCTGGAGACGCGCGGCGTGCCGGTGATCGGCCATGGCTGCGAGACGATGCCGGCCTTCTGGTCCAGGCAATCGCCGTTCCGCGCGCCGCTGACCTTGCACGAGCCGGAAGAGATCGCGCATTTCTACCAGACGAGGGCAGCACTTGGGCTTGCTGGCGGCATGCTGATTGCCAATCCTGTGCCGGAAAACCAGGAAATCCCGGCTGCGGAGATGGCGGGCTATATCGACGCCGCGCAGAAGGCCGCCGAGGCACAACATGTCACCGGCAAGGCAGTGACGCCATTCCTGCTGGGAAAGATCCTCGAACTGACCGGCGGCAGGAGCCTGAAGACCAACATCGCGCTGGTGGAAAACAATGCAAGGTTGGCGGCGAGGATAGCCAGGGCATTGTAGGGCACGGCCTCCAAGGTCGGCGGGACAGAGGGGGGTGCTGTCCCTCCGCTGTGCCAAGAAGGTTGGCATTCACTTCCCCGCCCGCCGCCCCGCCTCATACGCCCGGCGTGCCCAGGCCGCCATCTCCTCGGGATCATCGAAAGCGCTGTCGGGAACGCTCCAGTAGGGCATGGCGACCAGCTTGCCGTGGCGCGAGCCGGTATAGGTCCATTGCGTGCAGCCGGCGGCCTCGAACTCGGGCGCGCTTTGCTCGTCGGCTTTCAGCATCAATTCGCCACGCAACACGATGGCGACGATGACGCCGTCGAAATAGATGCCCTTGCCGCCGAACAGTTTGCGGATGCTGACAGGGCCGAGACCCTCGAACAGTTCGGCGATGCGTTCATTGTCCATGCCGCGATCATGTCACCGGCATCTGGCCTTGTCATCGCCGCAACCAAAATCATGCTGACAGGTTGAGAGAGGTATCGGAGTTTTCCCGCCATGCCGCTTCTGCTGAAAGGGTCCTGTCGCTGCAATGCCGTGCGTTTCGAGGTGGAGAGCCACACGCCGGCGCCATTCATGCTGTGCTACTGCTCGATCTGCCGCAAGCAGCAGGGCGGCGGCGGGTTTGCCATCAATCTCGGTGCCGACAACGAGACACTGAACATCAGGGGCAAGCGCAGCCTCGGCGTCTTTCGGGCGGAGATCGAGGACGACGAGCATCCGCATTGCGAAATCTCAACCGGCGAGCGCAATTTCTGCAAGAAATGCGGCTCAGCCCTTTGGCTCTACGATCCAACCTGGCCGGAGCTTGTGCATCCCTTCGCCTCGGCGATCGACAGCGACCTGCCCATCCCACAGAGCAAGGTGCACCTGATGCTGAAATACAAGGCGAACTGGGTCGAGCCGGTGGTTGGCAAGCACGACAAGGTCTTCGACGTCTATCCCGAGGAATCGATCGCCGATTGGCACAAGCGGACGGGCATGTGGGTGGAGTGAGTTTCTTCGCCCCGTTTACGGGGAGGTGAGGAGTGATCCGCGCAGCGAACGAAAAGCCAATTGCTTGGATTTTCTAACGACGTACGCCGGCAGGCTGGGCGGAGCTAACTCTGGAGAGGCTGGCGCTGCCCCTCATCCGTCACTTCGTGACACTTTCTCCGCGTAAACGGGGCGAAGGAAAAAATCAGGCCGAAGCGCGTGCCTCTGCCAGTGCCTTCAGGTCGGCCGGCTTCAGTTCGACGGATTCGCCGCAGCCGCAGGCCGAGCTCTGGTTCGGGTTGTGGAAGGTGAAGCCGGTGCGCAGCGTCGTCTGCTCGAAATCCATCTCGGTGCCGAACAGGAATAGCGCGGCCTCGGGCGCGACATAGACATGAGCGCCGTCGCGCTCGATATGGTCGTCCTTGGTGTTGGGCTCGGTCACCAGATCGACCGTATATTCCATGCCGGCGCAGCCGCCCTTCTTGATGCCGAGGCGGATGCCATGCGCGTTGTCGCGGGTGGCGACGATCTCGCGCACCCGGTCGGCGGCCTTTTCGGTCATGGTGATGACGGCGAAGCGTCCCATTCTTTTTCCTTCCATTCCATGCAGGTTCAAGGCCTGCCGAATGATTCCTCACCTAAAATGGTGAAGTTTTATCCCTCGCGCAAGTGTGCCAGGCTTGACGCTAGTACCAGCCCACCGCCACCTGCGCCTCTTCCGACATGCGGTCGGCCGACCATGGCGGGTCGAAGGTCATGTTGACCTCGACGCCGGACACGCCTTCGACGGCGCCGACGGCATTTTCGACCCAGCCGGGCATTTCGCCGGCGACAGGGCAGCCGGGAGCGGTCAGCGTCATGTCGATCTTGACCGAGCGATTGTCCTCGATGTCGATCTTGTAGATGAGGCCGAGTTCGTAGATATCGGCCGGGATTTCCGGATCGTAGACCGTCTTCAGCGCCGATACGATGT
>NZ_RZRA01000329.1:0-5469 GCF_003998945.1 Mesorhizobium sp. M7A.F.Ca.CA.003.01.2.1
CGCCATGTCGTCACGCAACGCCTATCTCGATGAGGCCGAACTGAAGGTCGGCCGCCAACTCAACGTGATATTGCGCAAAACGGCTGCGGCCCTGGCGGCAGGCGCCCACCAAACCGACGCAACCGAAGAGGCCAGCCGCGACCTCATCGCCGCCGGTTTCCAGAAGGTCGACTATGTCGAGGCACGCGAAAGCCTGACGCTTGCGCCATGGCGTCGAAACCGCGAAGGGCGTCTTCTCGCAGCGGCATGGCTCGGCAAAACCAGGCTAATCGACAATGTGGGGGTTCCCGCTGCCTAGCGAAGGCTCGATCCTCCGCGGCGGATTGCTGCCGCGCCTAGCTCTCGCTCTTTTGCCGGCCGGCCCTGACGATCAGGTGTCCCGCGACGATCCCAACCACCCCGGCAAAGGCTTTCACCAATGCATCGATGAGGCGTGCATGGCGACCGGGATCAATGAGCTGAAGCAGTTCCAGCATGCCGGCGATCACAGCCACAAAGATCACCACTTGATACAGTCGGTTGGGGAAGCCGACCGCGAGGGCGAAGCCTAGCAGGACATAAGCCAAGGCACGCTCGACATTTGCTTCAGCGAGATGCGGCCGCATCTGGATCGGCGACAAGGTCGCGAAAATGATGATGGCGAGCAGCGCCAGCGCCGCAGTGCGGAACAATTTGGTCATGGCCCTTGCATATCCGTGGTGAGCCGGCACGGCAAACGCCGCGATGACGCATGGCCGGGTCGCGGCCGCCATTGCTGCCCGCCAGTGGCCTTCGCCGAACTATTCCTCCGTCGGCATATGCAGATACATCGACTGGATGCCGACACGGCCCGGTCCGGTGAATCGGTTGACGATGAAATTCATGTTGGCGCCGAAGAAGCCGCTCGACAGGCGATCGATCTTGGTCTCCATCCTGACCGAGGCATCCTTGAACAGCCAGCCGCCTGGTTCGATGTCGATGGTTTCGCCGGCGGCGAGCGTCTTTTCGAAGACGTTGCCATAGCCGTGCAGCCAGACGATGCCATCGCCGGAATCACCGCGAAAGCGGTCGATGAAAAAGCCGCTCTGGCCGAACAGCATCGTCGCCAGGCCGCGCACCCGTTCGAAGGTGTAGTCGACATTGCCGGTGGCGGCGAGAAACTGGTGCTCGCGCACCTGGATCTCTTCGCCGTGCCTGAGATGGATCGGCACGATGTGGCCCGGCCCATCGCGGCTGAAGGCAACGATGCCCGCCCCCGACGCCTCGGTGACGAAGATCTGCATGCCGGCCATCATCCGCTTCAGCGCGCCCTTCAGCGATTTCAGGCCGATGGTGATGGTGGAATTCTTCCACAAAAGGATGTGGTGCTCGAAATAGACCGGCATGCGCGTGACATCGACCGAAAGCACCGGCACCAGCTCGCCCGCTATATGATAGGTGACGCCGCCAAAGGTCTCGTCCGACACCTGTGTCGGCATCAGTTCCGGCAAGCTTGGCATGACGATTCCCCAAGCTGCCTCGCATGCCACCGGTCAAACACCGATCATGGCTGGGGTCAGCGGCCACAGCTTTGCGCTCGATATTTGCGCCGTCAAATGAAAGCCGTGTGCTCGAGGGTCCACTCGCAACAACGTGATGCAATCGCGCGATCATCGAGCGCTCAGGCGGTCAGCATCCGCTCAAGAATCAACGCAGCAATACCGGACTGCGCCGGCCCATAATTGTCGGCCCGGCCAATCTCGGCAAAGCCGTTGGCCAGATAGAAGGCGACCGCACGCCTGTTCTGCTCCACGACCTCGATGCGTAGAGAGCGGGCTTCCGGAAAATTCTCGATCACCTCATCGAGCAACATCCCGCCGATGCCCCGGCCTTGCAGGTCGGGTGCGACATGGAGCTGTTGCAGGTCGACCACGGTGCCGCCTTCGACGCTTTCGGCATAGGCGACGCCGCCGATGCGCTTGCCGTCGTCGGCGACCAGGAATTCGGCATTCGGCCGCTCAAGGCTAGCTCTCAATTTCGCCGGCGAACACCAATCCTCGATGACCCGGTCGATCCGATCAGGGCCATAGACCGCGTCATAGGTCGTGTGCCAGGTTTCGACCAGCAGCGCCCGGATGGCCGTCAGATCACGTTCACCTGCGGTGCGGACAAACACCGCGCTACTCGATGCCCAGCTTGGTCTTGACGAGGTCGTTGACCGCTTGTGGATTGGCCTTGCCGCCGGTCACCTTCATCACCTGGCCAACGAACCAACCGGCCATGCTCGGCTTGGCGCGCGCCTGTTCGACCTTGTCGGGGTTGGCTGCAATCACCTCGTCTACGGCCTTCTCGATGGCGCCGGTGTCGGTGACCTGCTTCATGCCACGGCTCTCGACCAGCTGGCGCGGATCGCCGCCCTCATTCCAGACGATCTCGAACAGGTCCTTGGCGATCTTGCCGGAAATGGTGCCGTCCTTGATCAGATCGATGACCGCGCCAAGCTGCTCGGGGGAAACCGGAGCGTTTTCAATGTCTTTTCCGGCCTTGTTCAATTGCCCGAGCAGATCGTTGATGACCCAGTTGGCGGCGAGCTTGCCGTCGCGGCCGGCGGCCACCTTCTCGAAATAGTCGGCGATCGGCTTTTCCGAAACCAGGATCGAGGCGTCATAGACCGACAGGCCGAGCGACGCGATCAGCCGCGCCTTCTTGTCGTCTGGCAGTTCCGGCAATTCCTTGGCCAGCGCATCGACATAGGCCTGGTCGAATTCCAGCGGCAAGAGGTCCGGATCGGGGAAGTAGCGGTAATCATGCGCCTCTTCCTTGGAGCGCATCGAACGCGTCTCGCCCTTGACGGCGTCGAACAGCCGCGTCTCCTGGTCGATCTTGCCGCCATCCTCGAGAATGGCGATCTGCCGGCGCGCCTCGTAGTCGATGGCCTGGCCGATGAAGCGGATCGAGTTGACGTTCTTGATCTCGCAGCGCGTGCCGAACTCGCCGCCCGGCTTGCGCACCGAAACGTTGACGTCGGCGCGCATCGAACCTTCGTCCATGTTGCCGTCGCAGGTGCCGAGATAGCGCACGATGGTGCGCAGCTTGGTGACATAAGCCTTGGCTTCGTCGGCCGAGCGCATGTCGGGCTTGGAGACGATCTCCATCAGCGCCACGCCGGAGCGGTTGAGGTCGACATAGGACATGGTCACATGCTGGTCGTGCATCGACTTTCCGGCATCCTGCTCCAGATGCAGCCGCTCGATGCCGACTTCGATGTCCTCGAATTCGCCCTGACGATCGGGGCCAACGGAAACGATCACCGTGCCCTCGCCGACGATCGGCTGCTTGAACTGCGAGATCTGGTAGCCCTGCGGCAGGTCTGGATAGAAGTAGTTCTTCCGATCGAAGACCGACTTGTGGTTGATCTGCGCTTTCAGCCCAAGGCCGGTGCGGATCGCCTGCTTGACGCATTCCTCGTTGATGACCGGCAGCATGCCGGGCATCGCCGCATCGACCAGGCTGACATTGGCGTTGGGCGCCGCGCCGAAAGCGGTCGAGGCGCCGGAAAACAGCTTTGCTTCCGATGTAATCTGGGCATGGACCTCGAGGCCGATGATGATCTCCCAGTCGCCGGTGGCACCGGAAACAAGGCGCTTGGCGTCGGGCGTGCGGGTGTCGATGAGGGACATGGTGGCCTGCGTATTGGAACTGCGGATAATGCGTTTCGCACACTTTGGTGTGCAACTTCGCTAGTGCAAACCGCCAAAAGAGACAAGCGCCCAAAAAACACAAGCGCAAAGCCGCGGACTGGCCTTTTCAGCTGCGTTCGCCTATGGGAGGTCCATTCCAATGGAGAGTGGATGTCCACTTACGCTCAGTCCCGGTAAGGCCCTGACCTCCTGGCGAGGCAGGGCAGAAAACCTGAAACCCCGTGCCGCGAAGCTTCGCGGCGGCGGCATTTTTTGTTTTCCCGGAAAACTCTCACATGGATATTTCGCGCAGCGCATGACCCCGAAAATCGGTATCGATTTTCGGAAAGGATCATGCGCCAAATCATAAGTGCCACAGCGTCCTTTGCGCGTGCAAGAGGACGCGCGGCGCTGTGGAAACAGCGCATCCTGCACCTGCTCGCGCAGGGCGGACGCATTGAAATCGAAAAGAACGAGAAGAAACGGATCGCCTCCGTCAAATGCCTGACCCGCGACGGCTGGCATTATCCGGGCGTCGATCTCGAGCTGTTTCGAAAACTGAAGCGGAAGAAGGCTGTTTCTTCGTCTGACGGTGGACCCTACCGCATCACCCGGCGCGGGCTCGCACTCGTCCGCTCCGAACTCGACAACAGGTAACCACGGCTCCGCCGGTCGGTTCTCCGGCCGGCGGTTCGCCTCACCGCTCAGGCGGTGGCGATGTAGGCTCTGATCTCGTCGGCCTCGCGCTCGACATCCTCGATGCGGCGCTTGACCACGTCGCCAATGGACACGATGCCATCGAGCATGCCGTCCTTTTCCACCGGCAGATGGCGGAAGCGGCCTCGGGTCATGATCTCCATCACCTCGTTGACGGTGTGGTTTTCGTTGCAGATCTTCACTTTCGGCGTCATCGCCGAACGCACGGGGATATCGAGCGCGGCTCCACCTTCGCGGGCGACAACCCGGACGATATCGCGCTCTGACAGGATGCCGACGATCTTGCGATCGCCATTGGTGATGACCAGCGCCCCGATCTTGTGCTCTGCCAGGATACGGATGGCTTCGCTAAGCTTTTCGTTCGGCCCGAGCGTCAACACGTCATGGCCTTTTCTCTCGAGAATTGCCTTAACCGTCATGGCGTCCTCCTCTGCTTTGCCTGCCGGTTCCTGCCCTGACCGGCCTTCACGTAAGAGTGAACATCGTGCGCCGTGATCGGTTGCATTTCAAGTGTGGTGGTCGGCCGTCTCCCATTCGGGCGCCTGCCATCGCCTGTCGAACCAGCGCAGGCCGAAGAAGCCGGCGACAAAGCCGCCAATATGGGCCTCCCAGGCGATCTGGCCGTCTACCCCCGGGGCAAAACCGAGCAGGCCGGTGGCGAGATTGATGACCATCCACATGGCAAGGAAAATCACGACACCGCGCAAGCGCAACACGAATGCGATCGGCAGCACCGGGCCGGCGAAGGCGGCCTTGCCGGCCGAACGATCGGTGCGGAAGCCAAAACGCGCCGCAGCCCCCATCATGCCTGATATCGCACCGGAAGCCCCGACCAGCGGCGCCTCACCGTAAGGATGCAGTGCCCAGAAAAGCGCGACCGAAGCCAGCCCGGTTGCGGCAAAGAACAGCGCGAACCACAGCGTTCCCAGACGGTTTGCCAATGGTGAGCCAAACGCGGCGAGCCACACCATGTTGATGGCGATATGGGCAAAGCCGCCATGCATGAACGCGTAGGTGAAGGGCCGCGAAAACAGGAACCAGTCGAAGCCGTATTGCCCGGTGTAGAGAACGGGGATGAAGGCCCCGTCATACAGCAATGTCATCTGCTGGGATT
>NZ_RZRA01000032.1:0-13614 GCF_003998945.1 Mesorhizobium sp. M7A.F.Ca.CA.003.01.2.1
GCTGCAACCGGCGGCCATCGCCGGCGGCATCGACGATACCGATCTGCGCCAGGCGGCGGGCGAGCTGTGCCGGCGCGTGGACCACGCTGGCCAGGCTCTTCACGCCTTCCGGCAGAGCCGCGTCGCCGGGTTGGATCGCGCCTTCGCCCCAATGCACCGGCGCGCTGCGGTCGAGCGGCACGTCGAGGTCTTCGCCAAGGGCTGCACCCAGCGCCGTTTCGAAACCGCGATCGACGCTGATCTGCTCCAGCACGGCCGGGAAGAGATCGCCGCTGGCGGCATTGAGGATTTTTGCCAGCGTGCGCGCTTCGGTTTCGATCCTTGCCAGCTCGGCCCTGGCATCCTGAAGCGGTGGCCGGGCAGCGCTTTCGGCAGCGCGGGCATCGATGACCGACTGCTCGGCCTCGGACACGGCAGCCTCGGCCTCCTCCAGCAGCGCCATGGCCTGTTCGACCAGCACCCGCTTCTCGGCCGGATCGGGCAGGCCAGCGACCTTGGAGAGTATCTCCGACAATTCCCGGTCGACATCGGCAAGCTGACGCGCGAAGCGGTCGCGGCGCTCGGCGGTATCGCGCAGCGTCCGTTCGATCTGGTTGCGCGAGGCGGCAGCCTCGGCCCGCTCGGCAGTCAGCGCGGCGAGTTTGGCTTCGCTTTGTGAAAGCGTAGATGCCGCTTGTTCGAAAGCCGCGCGGGTGGTGGCCTCGCGCTCGGCGGCACCAGCATTTTCCGAATTGAGTGCCGCCTCTTCGGCGCGCAGGCGCTCGAGAATGTCCGCGTTGTCGCGGACCATGCGCTCCTCACGCGCGATATCGCCGTCGAGCTGCTGCAGCCGGCGCTCGAGTTCGCTCTGACGGGCGCGGATGCGGCCGGCTTCCTCTTCGATCTGCGACTTGGCGATCGAGAGGCGCTGGAAGGCAGCGGCGGCGGCGGCTTCCGCGTCGCGCAGGTCCGGCAGCCGATGGGCGCCTATGCCTTGCTCCCTGGCGGCGGCCATCTGGGCCGCGGCGCGGTCGCCGACCAGTGCCGTGGCAACCGCCAGCGCCGATCGCGCCTCGCCTTCCTGGGTTTTGGCCAGCGTCCAGCGCAGATGCAACAGCGTCGCTTCTGCCTTGCGGATATCGGCCGACAGGTTCTTGAAGCGGGACGCCTGGCGCGCCTGGCGCTTCAGGCTTTCGATCTGGCTTTCCAGCTCGCCGACGACGTCGTCCAGCCGTTCCAGGTTCTGTTCGGCCGCCTTCAGCCGCAGTTCTGCCTCGTGGCGGCGGGTGTGCAGGCCGGAAATGCCTGCCGCCTCTTCGAGCAGGGCGCGGCGTGCCTGGGGCTTGGCCTGGATCAGTTCGCCGATGCGGCCCTGGCCGACCATCGACGGCGAACGCGCACCGGTCGACTGGTCGGCGAACAGAAGCTGCACGTCCTTGGCGCGGGCCTCCTTGCCGTTGATACGGTAAAGCGAACCGGCCTCGCGCTCGATGCGGCGCGACACCTGCAGTTCGTCGGCATCGTTGAAGGCAGCGGGCGCCGAGCGGTCGCTGTTGTCGAGGAAGAGCGTCACTTCGGCGGTGTTGCGCGCCGGACGCGTGCCCGAGCCGGAGAAGATGACGTCGTCCATGCCGGACGCGCGCATATTCTTGTAGGAGCTTTCGCCCATCACCCAGCGCAACGCCTCGACAAGGTTCGACTTGCCGCAGCCATTGGGCCCGACAATGCCGGTCAGGCCGCGTTCGATGACGAACTCGCCAGGCTCGACGAAAGATTTGAAACCAAGGAGGCGAAGGCGCGAAAACTTCATTCGCGCCGCCCGCTAAGCGGATTTCCGTGGTTTTGCGAAAGGAATTCGCAGCACAACGAGAAGCCGCGCACGCCGAAGCGCCGCCGCCTCAGGGCTGACTGGACGTCAGAGCAGAGGGTCGATGATGGCCGACATTTCCTCAATCGACATCGCCCCCTTGTAGGTCTTACCGTTGATGAAGAAGGTCGGTGTCGAGTCGACCTTGAATTCATTGGCGCCGCGCTTCTGGACCGATCTCACATCGTCCAGAAGTTTCTGGTCCGTCAAGCAGGCCTCGAAGGACTCCTGTGTAAAACCGGCGAGCTTCGAGATTTGCAGCAGCGCATCCTTGGTATTCTGGACGCCAACCCAGTTCGCCTGCTGCCGGAACAGGACGTCGACCATGGGGTAATAGTTATCCTTGGCGCAGCGCGCCAGCATAAAACCGGCTTCGGCGCTCGGGTCGAACGGGAATTCGCGCAGGATGTAGCGAACCTTGCCGGTGTCGATGTACTTGGTCTTCAGGTCCGGAAAGGTGGTCTCGGCGAAATGCGCGCAATGCGGGCAGGTCATCGAGGCGTATTCGACGATGGTGACCTTGGCGTCGTCCTTGCCAAGCTGCTTGTCGGGCAGCGCGCCCGGCTTCATCAGTTCCGTCATGTCCACGGTGCCCTGGGCTTCCGGCGCGGTGGCGGCGGCCGGCGTGGCCGGCTTTGCGGGAGCGGCCGGCTCAGCGGGCTTCACATTCGCAGCCTTCGCCTCCTCGCCAGAGTCGCTGCAGGCCGCGAGCAGGGCCACCGCCGGAATGGCGGCCAGCGAAGACAGGACGTTTCTGCGAGACAAGCTTTGGCCAAACGGGGGACGGTTCATACGAATCACCTGACAAGGGTTGGATTTTGCAATGCAAAGACACGAAAAGGCGAGAGTTGGCGCGAATTAAGGCATCTCGATCCCCAATCCAATCGCGAAACCTGACAAGGGCGATCACGAATGCGAGATATAGACGACGAATCCATGACTTTCTTCAAGACGCCTATGATTTTCTCTCCCCAATAATGGTCGCGCCAAGTTTCTCCAGCGAGGCGCGCAGTCCTTCATTATCGACCAGGCCGACAGTCCCCGACAATTTCGTCTTCTCAGCCGCGGTCAGCGGTCTCAGGGCCGGTCTGCGCTTTCCTTTGTCGGCTGTCACCGGCTTCTGCAGGATCCTGATGCGGTTGATGGCGGTGAAGCCGAGGAAGGCGTTGACCCGGTTGATGATCTCGCCCGTCTCGTGCTGCAGATGAAGTGCCGCCATGCCTTCGCAGGCAATGACCAGCACGGCCGGCTCGAACGGATCGTCCTCATGCATACGGCGCGGCCACTGGATTTTTTCGGGGCGCGAGTGGCTGGCCAGCCGTGGGCCGGCGATCTCGTCCCATGACTGGACGAGGCCGATCGAAATGCCGGCCCGCTTGCGCAGCACCGGATCGAGGATCCTGGTCGCGAGATCGCTGACCGGGACGGGATTGCCGTAGGGCGTTCTCCCTGCCATGTACGTCCTCCAGCGACGACCCAGCAGATACCGGCCAGGCCAATACAAGATCAATGGCACCAGCAGACCAGACCCGCAAGACCGCATCCTGGGATAGTGGCAAAGCCACATCCGCAGATAGCAGCATAGCTGCATCTGGAGATAGCAGCACAGCTGCATCCGGTGTCAGCGACGATATCGCATCCCGCCTGCTCGGCTGGTATGATGTGCATCACCGTGAATTGCCGTGGCGCATCACGCCCCGTGAGCATGCACGCGGCGTGCGGCCTGATCCCTACCGCATCTGGCTCTCCGAGGTCATGCTGCAGCAGACCACCGTCGAAGCAGTGAAGGCCTATTTCCGGATTTTCGTCGAGAAATGGCCCGATGTCGAGGCGCTGGCCGCGACGCCAGCGGAGGACGTGATGAAGGCCTGGGCCGGGCTCGGCTACTACTCCCGCGCCCGCAATCTCAAGGCCTGTGCCGATCTTGTGGCTGCGCGTGGCGGCCGGTTTCCCGACACGGAGACTGGTTTGAGAGAATTGCCCGGCATCGGCGCCTATACGTCGGCGGCCATCACGGCGATTGCCTTCGACCGCCCCGCCGCGGTTGTCGACGGCAATGTCGAACGTGTCATCTCCCGGCTGTTTTCGATCACAACCCCGCTCAGCGAAGCCAAGCCCGAGATCCGCGCCCATGTCGAGCGCATGGTGCCCGGGATAAGGCCTGGCGACTTCGCCCAGGCGATGATGGATCTCGGCGCCACCATCTGTACGCCACGCCGGCCACGCTGCATGCTGTGCCCGCTGCGCGAAGACTGCGACGCGGTCGTTTCAGGCGATCCCGAGCACTTCCCGGTGCGCCTGCCCAAGGCCGACAAGCCGCAGCGGCACGGCGCGGCCTTTGTCGCCGTACGGGCCGACGGCGCCATCCTTCTGCGCAAACGGGCCGAGAAGGGCTTGCTCGGCGGCATGACCGAGGTGCCGACGACAGGCTGGACCGCGCGGATCGATGGGGCAACCACGCAAGCGGCCGCGCCGTTTCCCGCCGACTGGCGGCATGCGGGCCGCATTGCGCATGTCTTCACGCATTTCGCTCTCGAACTCGAAGTCTTTCACGCTCACATCAAAGGTGATGCGCCAGACGGGCATTTCTGGTCGCTCGCTCACGAGATTTCCGGCGAGGCGCTGCCGACTGTCATGAAAAAGGCAATCGAGGCTGCGATACCCGGCGCGACGAAAAAGCCGTCGCCACACAGTGCAAAGAGGCCCCATGACTGAAATACGCCACATCGTTTTCGATATCGGCCGCGTGCTGATCCACTACGATCCCAACATTCCGTTCAGCCGCCTCATTCCGGATGCCGAAGAGAGAAAGTGGTTTTTCGACAATGTCTGCACGCATGATTGGAACATCGAGCAGGATCGCGGCCGGACCTGGGAAGAGGCCGAGGCGCTGCTGATCGCGGACCATCCCGATCACGCGGAAAACATCCGCGGTTTCCGCCGCCACTGGCACGAGATGGTGCCGCATGCCTATGAGGACAGCGTCGCCATCATGGTCGGTCTGATCGAGAGCGGCCACGACGTGACCATGCTGACCAATTTCGCCAGCGACACGCTGGCCGAGGCCCGCGAGCGCTTCGATTTCCTCAATCGTCCGCGCGGCGTGACGGTGTCGGCCGATATTCGCCAGATCAAGCCCGACCGAGCCATCTACGATCACCACGTCGCCGCATTCGGCCTCGAACCGGCCGCGACGCTGTTCATCGATGACAGCCAGAAGAATGTCGACGGCGCCAAGGCGGCAGGCTGGCAATCGGTGCTGTTCACCGACGCAAGGACGCTTCAAGCAGACCTTGAACGTCTCGGAATCAAGGCCTGATTTGAATCGCTTCGCGCGATCCGTTGAGCCTTTGAATCAAAGGCATTCGAAGCAATTGGCAGGGGCTCAGGCCCCTGCCCGCTCCATGCCGAGCCGCGCGATGCGGCGAAGCTCGTCGATCGGGGTCAGGCCACCGCTGCGCTCATAATGCCAGAAGGTCCAGCCGTTGCAGGCATCCAGCCCCTGCACTTCGGCGCCGACCTTGTGGATCGAACCGGCGCTGTCGCCGATCGCCACCGTGCCGTCGGCCCGCACCTTGGCCGCCCAGCGCTTCTTGGCATCGTAGAGCGTCGCACCCGGCATCATCAGGCCGGTGTCGATCAGGCTGACGAAGGCAACGCGCGGCTCGGCGCGCTTGCCCGTGAGAACGGTGAGATCGGCACCATCCAGCGGCCGCACCGCGTCGATGCGCTCGTTGGCGGCGTCGATGTAGGCCTGCTCGCGCTCGATGCCGACGAAATGGCGGCCGAGGCGCTTGGCCACCGCGCCGGTGGTGCCGGAGCCGAAGAACGGATCGAGCACGATGTCGCCCGGTTTGGTCGAGGCCATCATGATGCGGGCAAGCAGCGCTTCCGGCTTCTGCGTCGGGTGCAGCTTGTCGCCATTGTCGTTCTTCAGCCGCTCGCCGCCGGTGCAGATCGGAAACAGCCAGTCGGAGCGCATCTGGATATCGTCGTTGGACGCCTTCATGGCTTCGTAGTTGAAGGTGTAACCCTTGCCCTTCTGGTCGCGCGTGGCCCAGATCATCGTCTCATGCGCGTTCTGGAAGCGGCGGCCGCGGAAATTCGGCATTGGGTTGGTCTTGCGCCAGACGACGTCGTTTAGGATCCAGAAGCCGAGATCCTGCATCTTGGCGCCGACACGGAAGATGTTGTGATAGGAGCCGATGACCCAGATGGTGCCGTTGGGCTTCAGCACCCGGCGCGCCGCCAGCAGCCAGGCACGCGTGAAAGCATCATAGGCCTCGAAACTCTCGAACTGGTCCCAATCGTCGTCAACGGCGTCGACCTTCGACTGATCAGGGCGGTGCAGGTCGCCGTCGAGCTGCAGATTGTAGGGCGGATCGGCGAAGATGACGTCGATCGATTTTTCGGGCAGCCGGTCTAGCGCGGCGACGCAGTCGCCCTTGAGGATCGTGTCCAGCCATTCGGATTGCTGGGGAGCGTGGGAAAGCTCGTCGAGAAGACGCACGGCAGACATTCTGACACCCAAGGCACGCGTTACTGTTTACTCCTGGTTATGGTTACCGATCAGCGTAAATATTCCGTGAAGGCAAGGGACTGGTGTGGCGAATTTGCGAAGGCGGCCCTGTTGGTGTATGCCGCGCCGCCTGAGCCTTCCGAGGCCACTTCGCCCTCCCATTGTCCGGATCACCATGCCCCAGCCAGACCTTGTCATCTTCGATTGCGACGGCGTGCTCGTCGATTCCGAGATCATCGCCGCCCGCGTCGACGCCGAGCTTTTGACCTTGGCCGGATACGAGATATCGGCTGAGGAGATTTCGGAGAGCTATGCCGGCCTGACCTTCAAGGACATCATGCTGCGGGTCGAGGAAAAGTCCCGCATTCCCTTCCAAGCCTCTCTGATCGACAGGGAGGAACAATTGGTCGACCGCAAACTGCGCAGTGACGTCCGCGCCATCGATGGCGCGCGCGAGGCCGTTGCCGCGGTAACCGTGCCGCGCTGCGTCTGCTCGAATTCACGCTCCGAGAGGATCGAATTCATGCTGGAAAAGGTGCATCTTCTGCCGTTTTTCACCGACCGGATTTTTTCGGCGATGGAAACACCGACCGCGAAAACGAAACCGGCGCCGGACGTGTTCCTGTTCGCGGCGGAGAAACTCAACGCCAACCCGGCGAACACTTTCGTCATCGAGGATTCCGTGCACGGCGTCCACGGCGCAAGGGCGGCGGGCATGCGGGTGATCGGCTTCACCGGCGCGGGACACAGTTATCCCGGCCATGCCGACGCGCTCACCGAGGCCGGCGCCGAAACGGTGATCCGCCGCTGGGCAGAGTTGAAAAGCGTGATCGCCGCGCTGTCGGAGTGGTCGGACGCCTGAGAAGCGTGCGCCGCGACGCACGCCTCATGCAACTGCCGAGACCTAGTTCGTCGCGGCAGCCCTCTTGCGGCGGGTCTTCTTCGACTTGTTGGCCGTTGCCTGATGCGCGGTTTCGTCATAGCCGGCAAAGGCCTGATAATCCTGGGCCGTCGGCTCGGGCACGACGACATTGGAATCGGTGAAGACGAACTGCGTGGCAACGGAAGGATCGGTGACCTGGACCTGATACTGGTGGAGCTGCGAATAGAGGACCTGGGTGCCGTGCATCACCGCCGTTCGGATCGGCATGGTGATCGTGCCTGGAGAAAACTTCGGTCCGGGGACAATCTTGCCGGCGACCGCAATCTTCATCGCCAACTGGCCGTTGGCACGGCTGCAGTCGCGTGTCACGTCGCTGACCGACGCCTGGTAGATGATATTGGCCGAATCGTCGGGCGGCGTTGCAGCAGCGGCGTCAGCCTCGGCCTGGGCCGCGGCATCCTGCGCGGCATCGCCGGTCTTCTTGATCCTGGGCTTGGGCTTCTGAGCTTCCCTGGAATAGGTGTTGAAGAAGGCCGTGCCGTCGCGCACGGTCACCCTGGGACAATAGGCCTGCAACTGGCTGGCCAGGATCTTGGGATCCTGCGGCGGCGGTGGCGCCGTCGGGTCCTCCTTCTTGCCGATGCCGAGGTTCAGGATGCCATTGTCGCCCGATTGGCAGCCGGCGGCGGCAAGCATAAAGCCGGTGAGCGCAAGACCCGCCAAAAAGCGACCACTGAATGTACGAAACGCCATGAAACTGCACTTCCCTCTCGCAAAGCTGGTGACGTATATCAACCGCGCGGCAAAAATGCGACTGAGCCAGTGCAGAATTAACCACCTTGCGGTGGACGGAAAAAGCCAGGCAGTAACGGAATTGTGACATGCACTATGTGAGTACCCGCGGGGAAGCCCCCGTTCTTGGATTTTCCGACGCCGTGCTGGCTGGGCTGGCGCGCGACGGCGGGCTCTACGTGCCGCGCGAGTGGCCACAGTTTTCCGCCGCCGAGATCCGCGCCATGCGCGACCTTGCCTATCCCGACCTTGCCATCCGCGTGCTGTCGCCGTTCCTTGGCGGCGAAATCCCGGCGCCCGTCTTCGAGCGGCTGGTCCGCGAAGCCTATGCCACCTTCCGCCACGAGGCTGTCTGCCCGCTGGTGCAGACCGGCCCCAACACCTTCGTCCTGGAACTCTTCCACGGGCCGACGCTCGCCTTCAAGGACGTGGCGATGCAGCTTCTGGCCCGGCTGATGGACCATGTGCTTGCCGAACGCGACCAGCACGCCACCATCGTCGGCGCCACCTCGGGCGATACCGGCGGGGCTGCCATCGATGCCTTTGCCGGTCGCAGCCGGACCGACATCTTCATCCTTTTCCCGCATGGCCGCGTCTCGCCGGTGCAGCAGCGGCAAATGACGACGTCGACGGCTGCAAATGTCCATGCGCTGGCGATCGAAGGCAATTTCGACGATTGCCAGGGCCTGCTCAAGGACATGTTCAACGATCACGGCTTTCGCGACCGGGTGGCGCTTTCGGGCGTCAATTCGATCAATTGGGCCCGCATCATGGCCCAGATCGTCTATTATTTCTCCTCGGCGCTGTCGCTCGGCGCGCCGGACAGGCCGGTTTCCTTCACCGTGCCGACCGGCAATTTCGGCGATATCTTTGCCGGCTATGCCGCCAAGAAGATGGGCTTGCCGATCGATCGGCTGGTCATTGCCACCAATGACAACGACATCCTGGCGCGCACTTTTTCGACCGGCGAATACCGCACCAAGGGCGTCTTTGCGACCACGTCGCCGTCGATGGATATCCAGGTGTCGTCGAATTTCGAACGCTTGCTGTTCGAGGCCTCCGGCCGTGACGCCGCGACCGTGCGGCGCTACATGGACGGCCTGAAGCAGTCCGGTGCTTTCACCATCGAACCCCACCAAATCGCCGGGATGCGGTCCGAATTCGACGCCGGCCGCGCTGATATGGACGAGGTCGCCGCCACCATCCGCTCGACGCTCGCGACCAGCAACTATCTGCTCGATCCGCACACTGCGGCAGCCGTGCATGTCGCCGCAGGCAAGGCGTCAGGCGCCGTGCCGATGGTGGTGCTGGGTACAGCACACCCGGCAAAATTCCCGGCCGCCGTCGAAGCCGCCAGCGGCGTGTCGCCCGCACTGCCCGCATGGCTAGGTGGGTTGATGACATCGGAGGAAAAATACACGGTACTTCCATCCGACCTGAAAATGGTGGAAGATTACGTCGGCCGCCGCGCGCGGGCGGCGCGTTAGGGAGTAGTAGCCATATGGGTGTTGAGGTAAGCCGTCTGTCGAACGGCCTGACAGTCGCCACCGAAACCCTTCAAAGCATCGAATCGGTTGCCCTTGGTGCCTGGGTGAAGTCGGGTGCCCGCAATGAACGTGACGACGAGCATGGCATGGCCCATCTGCTCGAGCACATGGCGTTCAAGGGCACGAAAAGGCGGAGCGCCTTCGAAATCGCCTCGGAGATCGAGGACGTCGGCGGCGAAATCAACGCCGCCACCAGCGTCGAGACCACCTCCTACTATGCCAGGGTGCTCTCCGACGACGTGCCGCTAGCCGTCGACATTCTTGCCGACATCCTGCAGGAGTCCGAATTCGACCCGCAGGAACTCGAACGCGAACAGCATGTGATCCTGCAGGAGATCGGCGCCGCGCACGACACGCCCGACGACATCGTCTTCGACCGTTTCACGGAAACCGCCTATCGCCATCAGACGATTGGGCGCTCCATTCTCGGCACGCCCGAAACGGTCAAGTCCTTCACCTCGAAACAACTTCACGACTTCATAGAGCGGCAATATGGCGCCGAGCGCATGGTGATTGTCGCCGCCGGCGACATCAAGCATGACAATTTCGTGCGCGAGGTCGAAAAGCAGCTCGGCGGCTTCCGCAGCAAGGCCGACAGCACCATCCCGCAATATGCGCAATATGTCGGCGGCGATTTTCGCGAGGACCGCGACCTGATGGACGCGCAGATCGTGCTGGGGTTCGAAGGCCGGGCCTATCATGTGCGCGACTTCTACGCCTCGCAGGTGCTGTCGATGATCCTCGGCGGCGGCATGTCGTCGCGCCTGTTCCAGGAGGTCCGCGAGAAGCGCGGCCTGTGTTACTCGGTCTATGCCTTCCATTGGGGCTTTTCCGACACCGGCGTCTTCGGCGTCCATGCAGCGACCGGCCAGAGCGACATCGCCGAACTGGTGCCTGTCATCATCGACGAACTGCAGAAGGCCGGTGAGAAGATCCTGCAGGAAGAACTCGACCGGGCGCGCGCCCAATATCGCGCCGGACTGATCATGTCAGCCGAAAGCCCGGCCAGCCGCGCTTCGCAGATCGCACGGCAACTGCTTCTGTTCGGCCGGCCGATCGCCAAGGAGGAACTGATGGAACGGCTGTCGGCGCTGACGATCGAGCGGCTGACCGATCTATCGTCGCGTTTGTTCTCGACCAAGCCGACGCTTACCGCTGTCGGGCCTGTGGGCACACTGGCGCCCTACGAGGCGATTCTCGAATCGCTCGCGGGCACGCAGACCGCGGCCCGCAAGCTCGCCGTCTAAGCCCCTCAAAGCGCCATGTTCGCGCTCCCTTTCTTTCGCCGTGACCTGCCGGCACTGAAAGGCGACCGTGTCACGCTGCGCGTGCCGTTCACCAACGACTATCGCGAGTGGGCGGCGGTGCGCGGGGAAAGCCGCGCTTTCCTCGAACCATGGGAGCCACGCTGGACTCCCGATGAACTCGACCGCAACGCATGGCGGCTGCGCATCAGCCGCTACCGCGAGGATTATGCTCAGGGAACCGCTATCGCCTTCTTTATCTTCGAGAGGAGCAGCGGCAAGCTTGCCGGCGGCATCACGCTCGGCAACATACGCCATGGCGTCTCGCAAAGCGGCCATGTCGGCTACTGGATCGGCGAGCGCTTCGGCGGCCGCGGCCTGATGACCGACGCGGTCAAGGTGGTGACCCGCTTCGCCTTCGATACGCTGAGGTTGCACCGGATCGAAGCGGCCTGTATTCCCGACAATATCAGGTCGATCCGCGTGCTTGAAAAAGCCGGATTTCGGCGCGAAGGACTGCTGCGATCCTATCTCAGGATCAACGGCATCTGGCAGGACCACTACCTCTACGCCCGGATCGCGGACGATCCGCCGGGCGTTGGAACGAAGGACTGATTTTTGACGAAATTCCTGCGCAACGGGCCGCTGTTCGCCATTGTCCTCGCGATACTCCTGACGCTGTGGGCGGCATCGTCGGCCTTCGCCGTCGAGCCGATCAAGATCGCCCGCGACGACGTCGCGCTCGACCTTTCCGGCGCCGTCGAGATCTACCGCAACCAGGGCGAGAATTTCCAGGTGTCGACCGCGCCGGGTCCGGACGGCATCGTGCGGCGCATCGAGGTCGAGGCCAATGATGCCCGTTCGACCGGCGACTGGGCTGTCTTCGCGCTCGCCAACACCACCGACCAGCAGCTCGACCGGCTGATCGTCGCACCGCATTTCCGCCTGGTGAATTCCGGCATCTTCTGGCCGGATCTGGGCTCGACCCGCATCGCTGCCATCACGCCCAGCGAAGGCTTCGCGCTCGACCGCCAGACCAGTCCCGACGCCGACGTTTTCCGGGTGACGCTGAACCCCGGCACGGTGATCACCTTCATCGCCGAACTGGCCTCGCCGAAGCTGCCGCAGGTCTACCTCTGGGATCCCGAATCCTACAAGGACTCGGTCAATTCCTACACGCTGTTTCGCGGCATCGTCATCGGCATTGCGGGCCTGCTGGCGCTGTTCCTGACCATCCTTTTCGTGGTCAAGGGGACCTCGATGTTCCCCGCGACCGCCGCGCTTGCCTGGGCGGTACTGGCCTATATCTGCGTCGATTTCGGCTTCCTCAACAAGGTCATCGAGATCTCGCCCGGCAATGAGCAGATGTGGCGGGCGGGAACGGAGGTGGCGCTGGCGGGAACCTTCGTGGTGTTCCTGTTCGCCTATCTCAACCTCAACCGATGGCACGGCCATTTCAGTTATGGCGCACTGGTCTGGATCCTCGGGCTGGTGCTGATCGCCGGCGTTGCGATCGTCGATCCCGCGGTCGCCGCCGGCATCGCCAGGCTGTCCTTCGCCGCCACCGCACTGACGGGGCTTGGCCTGATCATCTTCCTCGGGATTCGTGGTTATGATCGTGCGATCATGCTGGTGCCCAGTTGGGTCATGGTGCTGTTGTGGCTGTGCGGGTCGTGGATGGCGATCACCGGCATGCTCGACAACGACATCGCCCAGCCGGCCCTGGGCGGCGGGCTGATCCTGATCATCCTGCTGATCGGCTTCACCGTCATGCAGCATGCCTTTGCCGGCGGCGCGCTGCATCAGGGCCTGTTCTCCGACCTGGAGCGGCAGGCGCTTGCCGTGGCCGGATCGGGCGACACGGTGTGGGACTGGGACGTGCTGCGCGACCGCGTCGTCACCAAGCCCGATGTCAGCATCCAACTCGGGCTGGCGCCGAACAGCCTCGGCGGTGCGGCGCGTAACTGGCTGCCGGTGCTGCATGCCGACGACCGCGACACGTTCCGCACGACGCTCGACGTCGTGCTCGAGCACCGGCGCGGCCGGGTGTCGCAGAACTTCCGCCTGCGCGGCGCTGACGGCCACTATCACTGGTTCTCGCTGCGTGCGCGCCCGGTCATCGGATCCGACGGCGAAGTCATCCGCTGCGTTGGCACCATGGTCGACGTGACGGAGCAGAAAAAGTCCGAGGAAAGGCTGCTGCACGATGCCGTGCACGACAACCTGACCGGCCTGCCGAACCGCGAACTTTTGATGAACCGGCTGGAAGCGATCATCTCGATCGCGCGCACCGAAGAGAAGGTGCGCCCGACCGTCTTCGTCATCGACATCGACCGTTTCAAGCAGGTCAACGACGGGCTCGGCATCTCGGCCGGCGACACCATCCTCTTGACCATCGCGCGCCGCCTGCACCGGCTGCTCAAGCCGAAGGACTCGCTGTCGCGCTTTGCCGGCGACCAGTTCGCGCTGATGCTGTTGTCCGAACAGGACCCGGCCCGCATCGCCGCCGTGGCGGATGCCATCAAGCATGCCATCAACAATCCGATCACCTTTGCCAAGCGCGAGATCGTGCTGACCGCCTCGATCGGATTGATCACCTGGAATTCGCCACAGATGTCGGCCGAGGACATGGTCAAGGATGCCGAGCTTGCCATGCATCAGGCCAAGCGCTTCGGCGGCGACAGAATCGAGCCGTTCCGTCCGGCTTTCCGCACTGTCGGCACCGACAGGCTGCAGTTCGAATCCGACCTGCGCCGCGCCATCGAGCGGCGCGAATTCACCCT
>NZ_RZRA01000330.1:0-5420 GCF_003998945.1 Mesorhizobium sp. M7A.F.Ca.CA.003.01.2.1
GGGAATGTCCAGCCTGGCGTTGGTCAGGTCGGCCGAGACGTTCTGGTCGCCGCTGCCGTTCTTGTCGATCGCCACCTTCACAGTTCCGGCAAGCAGCGGCTTCAGGCCGGGCATGGCGGCGGCGCGGATCTTGTCGTCGAGCACCAGGGCCACCTTGCGGCTGCGCGCCGGCCCCTCATCCCTGAGCGGCTCGATCAGATCGAGTTCGGCCGGAATGCCGTTCAGCAACGCCTTGGCGGAGATCACCGCCTTCTCGGGGTCGACCGTGATCGAACCGTCGGCATCCGTCACGACCTGTCCTTCGAAGGGCTTGGCCAGGGACATGCCGGTGTAGTCGAGCGACACCAGCCAATCGAGCTTCGAGGAGTCGACGCCGGACTGCAGCGGAATATCCGCCTTGACGTGACCGGTGACGCTGCCCGACAGGTCCTCCGGCAGAATGCCGACATGGCGCATGGCGTTGATCGGCTCGTAGGATGCGAGTTCGGCAACGGCGGATGCGTCGCCGTCGACATCGATGTCGAGCGCGCCGACGACCGGCGGGCGGTTGGCCGCCTTGACCGTCAGCGTGCCGTTGCTGGCCGCCACGGTGCGGCCGCTGGGCATGTAGACGGTGCCCGAGGACAGCGAGATATCGACATCGTTGCCGTGGAAACCGACGACGCCGACCGCATCGCGTATCGGAGGGATGCGGCCGGCGGTGTCGAAGCGCGATCCCTCGATCTGGAAGCGGCCGAACACCTCATCGGCCGAAAGCGGCACGCCGTTGCCCAGCCGGCCCGGCACCACCTGGAACTGAAGGTTGGCGTCGACGACACGGCCGCCGAACAGATTTGCCAGCACCCACAGCCGGGCATTGCGCGCCGAAAACCACGGCCATAGCTGCTTGACGTGAGAGACCTGCATGTCGTGGATGTTGAACGCCAGATTGATCCCCGGCACTTTGCCGTCGACGAACGCCACGGCGGCGGTGCCAAGCATCTCGCCCGAGCCGGCGGACCGAAGCGCGATCTGCTCGGCCACCAGTTTGTGGCTCACCGTGTTGTAGACACCGGCGATCCGGGCGAGGAAGGTGAGCGCCGGCTCGGGCGACTCCGAAGGCGCAAGCGACGACCCGTCGCTGGTCAGGTCGTAGCGATAGGAGGGCTCTTCACCCACCGCTCCGCTTGCCGGCTTCGGCCCGATCGAACCGGCGAAATCGAATGTCGAGCGGCCGGTCTTCAGCAGCAATCTGTCGACCTGGACCTTGTTGCTGCCAGCAACCAGCGTCGCATTGATATCGACGTCCGCCGCCAGCAATCCTCGCGTGCCGAGATCGAGGACAGAGCCCGTCGATGACAAAGCGGCCGTCAGCCGCGATGCGTTCACGCCGAACCCTTCCGATCCCGTCAGCTTCAACGCGACGGGTCCCAACTTGCCGGCAGCGGCCGCGCCGGTGTCGGCCAGATCGACGCTCGCATCCAGCGCCGTGACCCGGTGCGCCGCGATATCACGGGTGGCGGTAGCGGCAACCGTAAGCGTCCTGCCGTCGATGTCCGCCTTCGAGGAAAACTCCATGCCGCCCGGTCCCGACTGCACGACGGTGGCGTCGGTGATCTTGACGAGCTTGATCGCTCCGGTTTCGGGCAGCACGAATTCGACATTGCGAAGATCGATGCGACGCAGCGAATCCTCCCGCACGGCATCGAGTGCGTGGTTGATGTTTCCGAACACCGCGGCGGACAGCTTCTCCGGATCGATGAGGCCGTCCGCATTGCGCAGGCCGGCGGTCCAGTCGCCGCCTGACGGCATCGCCGCCACGACGATGCGGGCATCCGAGATCCTGGCGCTGGTCAGCCGCACATCTCCCCACAGCAGCGGGAACAGACGCACGCCGAAGCGCACGCGGCCGGCATCGGCCATCGGCTTGCCGTCTGATGTCTTCAAGCTGACGTCGCTGACCTGAAGCGCGATGAAACTCGAACCGTCGAGCGTGATGCGGGCAGGCCCGACCGCGACATTGACATCGACGCCCGCCAGTTTCTCAAGCGCCGTTTCCGCCTCGGCGCGAAGCCGGTCGGCTCCGATGCCGGAGGCGCCAACCAGATAAACGAGCACGGCGGCCAGCAGCACGAAAGCGACCAGACCGGCGAACAGTCGCGACAGGATGCGAAAACCGCGTCCGATCGACGCCTGACCAAGCGGCGGCACACGGCAGGCGGACGGAAAGGTCCCCAGGTCGGTGATCTCATCACGCCTGAACCGGATCTTCTCGTGCTGCGGTCGCTCCTGATCCACGCAATTTTCCGTTGTACGAACTCGATCGTGGACGAATCCCCGTCCGACACTATATCGGTGTGGCTTCGCGCGTAACCTCAAACAAGGGCATCGGTATGGCTGACCTCGACGTAGGCGATCTTGCGCCGCAATTTGACCTGCCGCGGGACGGCGGCGGATCGGTCAGCCTTGCCGCATCGTCCGGCAAGCCCATCGTGCTCTATTTCTATCCGCAGGACGACACAACAAGCTGCACGCAGGAGGCGATCAGCTTCTCGCAGTTGAAGCCGGAGTTCGAGAAGGCCGGCGCCGTGGTGATCGGCCTGTCGCCCGACCCCGTCAAGAAGCACGACAAGTTCAAGTCGAAATACAATCTCACCATCGACCTCGCCGCCGACGAGGAGCGCACGGTGATCGAGGCCTACCATCTGTGGGTCGAGAAATCGATGTATGGCCGCAAGTATATGGGCGTCGAGCGCGCGACGTTCCTGATCGGCCGCGACGGGCGGATCGCCAGGATCTGGCGCAAGGTCCGCGTCAAGGGCCATGCCGAAGAGGTGCTCGAGGCCGTTCGAGCGCTTTGAGGTTTGCCGGCGAGGCTGGCCCAGGTTCCCTTGCAACCTTACGCACGCCTGGCGGGCAATCGCTGCGAGCAAGCTATCGCTGCAAGCCTTTGTTAACCCTAATAATGTGTAATCAAGCTGTCGTGGTGTCGTAAACGAAAGCTTGGTCCCGTGAACGCAACCGGTCAGTCCGCAGTCTTCGGCAAGCGTAAGGAGCCCCATACGGTCATCATCGCCCGGGGCAACGAGATCAGGCATTTTACGATCCGACCGTGGCTGGCGGCCTTTATCGGCTCGGCGCTGGCCGCCATTGCCGTCGGCTACCTCATGGCCACCTCCTATCTCGTGCTGCGCGACGATTTGATCGGCGCCACAACGGCGCGTCAGGCGCGCATGCAGCAAGCCTATGAAGATCGCATTTCGGCGCTTCGCGCCCAGGTCGACCGCATCACCAGCCGCCAGTTGCTCGACCAGCAGCTGATGGAAACCAAGGTCAGCGAACTGCTTGAACGCCAGAGCCAGTTGAGCCAGCGTCATGGCCGCCTTGGTCCGCTGCTCGAACGCGCCGAGAGCGAGGTCGGCGCAGCGCCGGCCGAAGATCCGGCAGCGGCTGCGAAGCCGGACAAACGCGCCGAAGTGACCGGCAGCATCAAGGAGCCCGCGCGGAATTATGCGGTCGCCAGCCTGAGCGCCGATCTCGGCGCCGGCGACACAAGGCCGTTCTCGCTGTGGTCAACCCGCTCCGATCCGCTGCCCAATGATTCAGCCGCCGATCGTGCCGACAAGCTCTTCGTCTCGATCAACCAGTCGTTGAAATCCATCGAGAGCGATCAACTGACCCGCATCAGCACGCTTGCCGACAATGCCTATAAGAGCGCCGATGCCATCACCCAGGCGCTCGAGGCGGCCGGACTGCCCGTCGACAGCGACTTCGGCAAGGGCGACAGCGACGTCGGCGGACCGCTGATCCCGCTCGACAGTTCGATGATGTTCGACAGCAAGGTCAAGGAATTGGACGAAGCGCTTGACGCGCTCGACCATCTCAAGAAAGAAGCGCGCCAGCTGCCGCTGACCAACCCCGCGCCGGGCCACTCCGTCACCAGCCCGTTCGGCGTGCGCACCGACCCGATCCTCGGCACCGCGGCACTGCATTCCGGCATGGATTTCAGGGCGCCGATCGGCATGGCCGCAAAGGTCACGGCGCCCGGCACCGTCACCAAGGCCGGCTGGAACGGCGGCTATGGCCGCATGGTTGAAGTCGACCATGGCAATGGTTTTGCGACACGTTACGGGCATCTCAGCGAGATCGACGTGACCGTCGGCGAGAAACTGGACGCCGGCGCCGTCATCGGCAAGACCGGCAGCAGCGGCCGCTCGACCGGCCCGCATCTGCACTACGAAGTCCGCCACAATGGCGAAGCGATCGATCCCTTGCGCTTCCTCACGGTCGGCAAGAAGGTCGCCCAGTATCTGTAAGCGATCCCAGGCTCCTGCCCCATGCGCCGATGACCATCATGATGGCTGACTAAGGCGCTCCCGTAGACAGAAACGCCGTCGCTGCCGCAACCAGGGTGGTCGCGCCGACCTTCAACGCGGCCTCGTCGACACGAAACCGGGCGTGATGGAGCGGAAAGACCGATCCGATCTCCTCGTTCCGGATTCCCAGCCGAAAATAGACCGAAGGACGTTTCTCGCTGTAGTAGCCAAAGTCGTCCGCGATCGTCCATCCGGGCGTGTTGAGGACGTTGTCGGCACCGATGCAGGCCTTGGCGCTGGCGGCAATCAGCTCTGTCATCTCGACATCGTTGACGACGCCGGGTTCGCCCTTGTGGATGTCGACCTCGACACGCGCGCCGTGGCTCGTCGCCATACCCTCGGCTATCGTACGAACGCGGTGCCAGGCCCGCTCGCGGGTTGCATCGCTGCCGCTGCGGATGGTGCCTTTCAACGTGACCCTGCCGGCTGTGACATTGTAGGCGTTGCCGCCATTGATGGCAGTCACGGAAATCACCAGCGGATCGTACGGATCGGTCTCGCGCGAAACGATCTTCTGCAATTCGCTCACCAGGGAGCAGGCCACGGCCAACGCATCGACGCCTTCATGCGGTTTTGCCGCGTGTGCCGCCGAGCCGATGACGGCCACATCGAACGTGTCACAGGCCAGAGTGTAGGGACCGGAGCCGACGGCGATCTTGCCGGTCGGTGTGTACGGATCGACGTGGACGCAGATGGCGGCGTCGATGTCGTCGAGAAGCCCCTCTTCCACCACCCGCTTGCCGCCCGACGGTTCGTCCTCCTCCGCCGGCTGGAAGATCAGGCGAACGGTACCGCCAAAACTGTCCCGCGACTGGTGAAGATGCGCGGCCACCGCGAAAGCCATCGATGCATGGGCGTCGTGACCGCAGGCATGCATCACACCTGGATTCGTCGATGCATAATCGACGCCGGACTCCTCCTCGATCGGCAAGGCATCGATGTCGGCGCGAATGGCGATCTTTCGATTTGACGGCCTGCCGGCGCCGACAATATCGACGGCAAGGCCAAAGCCGGCGACGTCGCGAATGTCGACGATTCCCTGATCCACCAGCATCTGCCTGAGGT
>NZ_RZRA01000331.1:0-3759 GCF_003998945.1 Mesorhizobium sp. M7A.F.Ca.CA.003.01.2.1
ATCGCAATTCTTGTTGCAGGGTTGAAATCCGGCCAGTTTGACGACCTCAGGCCGCGATCAGGTCCCGCGCCGCCAGGAGTTGCACGCAGGCGTTCGCCGCTTCCTTGCCCTTGACAGTGAAGTGCTCGAAGAAGAAGCGGTGGTGCTCGGCGCTGTCGTGGTAGTTGTGCGGGGTGAGCACCGCCGACAGCACCGGCACGCCGGTCGACAGCTGCACGTTCATCATGCCGTCGATGACAGCACTTGCGACGAACTCATGCCGGTAGATGCCGCCATTGACCACAAAGGCTGTGCCGAGGATCGCGGCATAACGGCCGGTCCCGGCCAGGGTCTTGGCATGCAGGGGAATTTCATAGGCGCCGGGCACGTCGAAGATGTCGACGGTGAAGCGCTCGTCTCCCAGAGAGGCCAGTTCAGCTTCGAAGGCCTGTACGCACTGGTCGACGATGTCGGCATGCCAGCGCGCGCGGATAACGGCGATGCGGGTCGTTTCATAGTCTTTATGGGAATGCTGATTCATGGGTCCATCCTTCCGTTTCGAACCAGAATCAGGACGCACGATACGGATTAAGCCCGCAAAAAGCGGGCCGGCTTCCGTTTCGTCCTCTTCCATCCGGACTGTAACCGTCGGCTCCGGAATCACACCGGATCTGCTGACCTTTCCACTAGAGCGCCACGCGTCCCTTGGACGCGTAAAGGACGCTCTAGCACTTAAGAATCCACGCATTGATGCGTGGACCGGAAAGCGCTCGCGGGCTTGGGTAGAAACCCTTACCGCCGGTGGGGACTTTCACCCCGCCCTGAGAACATTAACGGCTTTGTATGAAAGGGCAGGACGCTGCTGTCAACCGTGAGAAGGTTGGGCCAAGCACGTTCGACTACCGCGTGCGCCACGCCGCCGCCGATGCGGCGATCAGCATGAGCAGTGCTGCAACCATCACGCAGACAGCAAAGCCGAAGTTGGAATAAAGCGGCCCGAAGCTGGTGGTGCCGACAAAGACCGCGAGGTAAGTCACCGCACTGTTCAGCCCCATGATCGTGCCGCGCCGCGACGGATCGAGCGCCGACAGGCGCATCACCAGGACGTTCAGGCCGAAATGATTGGCCAGTCCCCAGATTGCCACCATGGTCAAGGTCAGCCCGAAACTGTCGCTCGTCGCCGCCATCGCGACGTAGACGACGGCGACAAGAAGATAGGCAAACGGCATGACGCGCCGCGCACCCAGTCTGTCGATGACGCCGTCGAGCAGAGCAGCGGTGCCGAAGCCTATGCCGTAGGCAAGCGCCGCCAGGCCATTGGCACTCACCGGCTGTCCAAGCCCGACATGAAGATGGTCGCCGAGATAGCCATAGACGCCGTAGAACGAAGTCATGAAGGCCGCGCACGCGACCAGCAGCGGCAGGATTCCGGGAATGCCGAGCGCTTCCAGCGGGGCGGGCGCCGGTCCGGCCTTCCTGGTGTCGCTGAGCGACGTCACTGTCAGTCCCATCCATGCAAGGGCCGCAAGCACCGCGACCGCCACGAAAACGGCGCGCCAATGCACAAGATCGGCAAGCACGGCCGACAGCGAGACGCCGGCGACCATGCTGAGCGTCCATCCGGTCAGCACGACGCCGATCGTGCCGCTCTCCCTGCCCGGTGGGGCGATGGCCGCCGCGCTGGCATAGATCGCCGGCATGGCGACGCCGGCGGCGATGCCGGCCAGCAGCTGTGCGGCGACCAGCATGATCACCGTGGGTGCCGCGGCGCTGGCGACCAGCGCCAGTGCCAACAGCAGCAGTGCGCCCTGCAGCATTCTGCGAGCACCGAGCCGGTCGATGTAGCGCGCCAGGAACAGCGCGCTGGCAGAGGTGCCGAGGCCGAACGCGGCCGCCGCAATCATCACGGCCGGCACGCTGGTCCCGAACGACGAGGCGACAGCCGGTGCAATCGGACCCAGCACCAGCGAGTTCGAGCCGATGACCGCGATGCAGCCCGTCAACAGATAGGCAAGCGCCGGGATCGGGGCTCGGGCAGTCAATGGTGCAAGTTGATCAATGTTCGACATATCGGCATAATGGCCGTATTCTATTCAGCGGAGAACCAGGAATTTCGCCATGGATGAAGAAACAGATGGCATTCTGCAGAACAGGCCGGCGGCCCGCGATCTCGACGCGATAGACCGAAGAATATTAGGTGTCCTGGTCGATGATGCCACGATCAGCTACGCCGAACTCGGCGATCGCGTCGGCTTGTCGCCACCGGCAGCGCATGAGCGGGTCAAACGGCTCCGGCGCAGCGGCGCCATCCGCAACACGGTCACCATCATCGATCCCCGGGCGGTGAAAAAGCCTTTGCTCGCCTTTGTCCATATCGACACCAGGGGCTGGGGAAAGACGCCGGAACTGATGGCGGTCTCGCAATATCCCGAAGTGGAGGAAATCCATACCGTCGCCGGCGACACCTGCATGCTGCTGAAGGTCCGCACCGAAGACACCAGGGCCCTCGAAGGCCTTTTGGCGCGCCTCTACGAAACGCCGGGCGTCACCTCGACGCGCAGCTATGTGGTGCTCTCGACCTATCTGGAGCGGCCGGTGCAGCCGGGTATCACCGAGACTTGGCCGACACCCAAGCACATGGCCGAGCCTCTGTACTAGAAGCGAGCGGCTACGCCCGCTCGGGAAACATCTGCTTCAGGCCCTCGCGCGAGGCCTTGGCGACACCGCGCTCGGTGATCAGGCCGGTCACCAGCCGCGCCGGCGTCACGTCGAAGGCCGGGTTGGCCGCCGGCGTCGTCTCAGGCGAAATGCGCACCTGGGCAATCTCGCCGGCGGCGGTCTTGCCCCAGACCAGCGAGACCTCGTCGGCCGAGCGTTGCTCGATCGGGATTTCGGCCAGTCCGTCATGCACCGTCCAGTCGATGGTCGGCGACGGCAGCGCGACATAGAACGGCACGTCGTTGTCGGCGGCGGCGAGCGCCTTGAGATAGGTGCCGATCTTGTTGCAGACGTCGCCGTCGGCGGTGGTGCGGTCGGTACCGACGATGACCATGTCGATTGCGCCGCGCTGCATCAGATGGCCGCCGGCATTGTCGACGATCAGCGTGTGCGGCACGCCGTGCCCGGCCATCTCCCAGGCGGTCAGCTGGGCGCCCTGGTTGCGCGGCCGCGTCTCGTCGACATAGACATGGACCGGAATGCCGGCTTCTGTGGCCAGGTAGATCGGCGCGGTCGCCGTGCCGTAATCGACCGTCGCCAGCCAGCCGGCATTGCAATGGGTCAGGATGTTGACCGGCTCGCCCTTCTGCTTGCGCGCCGCGATCGCCTTGATGATGGTGAGACCGTTCTCGCCGATGGCGCGGTTGAGGCCGACATCTTCGTCGGCGATCTCACTGGCCCGCCGATAGGCGGCTGCAGCGCGTTGTTCGGTAGGCAAAGGCCGCAGGAAGCGCCGCATTTCGTCCAGCGCCCAGCGCAGATTGATCGCGGTCGGCCGCGTCTCGTGCAGGGTCTCCCACACGGCGTCGAGCGCTGCATCCGACGCATCGTCGGCCATCTGCATGGCGACGCCATAGGCAGCGGTGACGCCGATCAGCGGCGCGCCGCGCACCCACATGTCGCGGATGGCGGTGGCGATGCCGGCAACCGTGCCGATCCTCTCGATGCGGAAATCATGCGGCAGCCAGCGCTGGTCGATGATATCGACCGAACGGCCATCGTCGCTCAGCCAGATGGTGCGATAGTGGCGGTCGCCGACGTTCAAATGCTGCTCTCCTGTTC
>NZ_RZRA01000331.1:3769-5397 GCF_003998945.1 Mesorhizobium sp. M7A.F.Ca.CA.003.01.2.1
TGTTCGATCAGCGCGGCCAGTTGGTTGACCTCGTCGATGCTGTGGATCTGGCGCCGGTTGACGGCGAGGTGGCGGCCGAATTTCAGCGCCTTTGCTTCACAACTGGCGCGCAGATCCTCGTCGGCAATGGTCTCGAAATCGGCATTGTGAGCGAGACCGAGGATGCGCCGGTGCACTTCGACGCCGGCAAAGCCTAGCAGATCGGTCCAGATCTGGTGCAGCACATGGTCGAGCGCCTGCTCTGAGGCAAGGATGTCGCCCTGGTCCTCGAACAGGCTCTTTTGGTAGAGCATGCCGGTGCGCTCGCTGCGCCATAGATGCGAAAACTCGGCGCGGAACACCGCCCAGGTCTCGACCGTCACACCGAGCAGATAGGCGCGCATGGCGTCGCGCTTGCCCTTCTGTTCGTGACCGCGTTGCGAGAAGAAGGACATCCAGAAATTGGCAAGCAGCATGCCGACGTCGAAAGCCATCGGGCCGTAGAAGGCGAACTCCGGATCGATCATCCGGGTCTCCGTGTCGGTGACCATGATCGAACCGGAATGCAGGTCGCCATGCAGCAGCGTTTCGGCATTGGCGGCGAAGATGTGCTTCAGCCGCTGCGCCTCGACCTTGAGGTCGCGGTCGGCGCGCAGTTCGGCGACCAGGCCGTCGAGCTGCGGCGAGGTGTGCCGGTTCATCTTGGCATCGAAATAGGGATCGGAGAACACGAGGTTTTCGGTGATGTCGCAAAGCTCGGCATTGTCGGCGAACAGCGCCAGATCGGCCTTGCGGTCCTTGGCGGTCATATGCAGGTCGGAGCCGCGAAACAGCGTGCGGGCCATGAACAGGCCGATATCCCGGGCGATGTTCGGCAGTTGGCGGCCGTCGATCAGGGCACGGCGCAGGATGATATGCGGCGGCGCAAGATATTCCATGATGATCAGCGCCTGACCTTCATCGAAATAATGGATCGCCGGCACCGAGCCCGGCGCGCGCGCCTCTTGCCTGGTCAGCGCGTGATATTCGAAGAAGGAGCGCTTCAACGGCAGCGGCCAGCTGTCGCCGACCAGGCGGACATAGGGCAGGGCCTGCTTGACCACGGCCGCACCGCTGGCGCCCTCGACGATGAACACCAGGTTGAGATTGCCGTCGCCGACCTCGCGGACCTTCCAGGCGCCGGTGTCCTTGCCGATCTTCGCGCACAGCGCCTCGTTGCCGCCAAGGCGTGCAGCCAGGGTTTCGACCGATAGGGCTTCGAACGGCAATTCTTCAGTCATCGTTATCCTCCCGCATATGCGCTTCCAACATAACGGAGGCGTGGCGGCCGGGCCAAGCTAGGAAGCGATCTGGCAATTGTCAATCGTGTTGACAATTGCCGATACAGCCCATAGCGTCATGTCAGGGAGGAACGCATGGTCGGCAATGCCGTGTTCCGCGTAGAGGGACTGAGGAAATCCTTTGGCCATAACGAGGTGCTTGGCGGCGTCTCGCTGGAACTGCATGCCGGTGAAGTGACCGTGCTGATGGGCGCCAACGGCGCCGGCAAATCCACCCTCGTCAAGATCATCGCTGGTGTCTACGAACGCGGCGGCGGGACGATGGCGCTCGCCGACCAGGATTTCGCGCCGAAAACCCCGGCCGAGGCG
>NZ_RZRA01000332.1:0-5396 GCF_003998945.1 Mesorhizobium sp. M7A.F.Ca.CA.003.01.2.1
ACCCTGGGCCTGCGCCAATCCGCGCATTAGCCAGGAGGAGATCGCCGAACATCTGAAGCGGATCCGCAACGACTATTGTCGGGGCGGGCTGCGCGACACGATGAACCGATTCGTTCCGCAGCCGGCCGGGCCGCGTTGCGCCCACATCCGGGTGCCGGAGGCACTGGGCTTGCATGAGCATACGGGCTCGATCGACGATGCGGTTGCCGATCTGCACCGTCGCATGCAGGATACAGTCACCAACATCGTCGCCGAGCTTGCAGCCAATGGCGGCTTCATTTTCTATCCGAATCCATTCTATCGTCACTGACATCAGCCGGGCCATGTGGCCGACTGTCGTGACGGATGGAAGGCAGACAGCAAGCTTTATGGCAGCCTATGTCGACGCAGCGATCTGGAACTGGGCCGGCCATCGCTGGTGCCATCTGTTGGCCGACGACACCGACGAGTTGCATCGCTTTGCCGCGCATCTTGGCGTCAAGCGCTCATCCTACCAAGGGCCGCCCAAGACATCGGCGCCGCATTATGACATAACCGGCTTCGAGCGTGACCGTGCGGTGCGGCTCGGCGCCATCGAATGCAGCCGCGAGGAGATCGTCGCGGTCTTCCGGCGGGTGCGGGTGCCGAACGGCAAGATAAAGCGCTGTCGGCAGCGCGCGGATCGTCGCACGCCGTACACAGGTCCCACGGCGCTTGCGTTTATCGCGCATCCCCTCTATATGCGCGCTCATTCCACACACGGACTTTGGTGTCTGCCCGGGAGAAATCCGGCTGAAACCTCCGGTGGCGTTCGAGGACAAAGTCCAAAAATGCCTGTGTCCGTGGAGGCTAACCGGAAAGGAACTTTGAATGGCACTGCCTGATTTCAGCATGCGCCAGCTTTTGGAAGCTGGCATTCACTTCGGCCACCAGACCCATCGCTGGAACCCGAAAATGGCGCCCTACATCTATGGCGCCCGCAACAACATCCACATCATCGACCTCTCGCAGACGGTGCCTTTGCTGCACCAGGCGCTGAAGCAGGTTTCCGACACCGTCGCCAAGGGCGGCCGCGTGCTGTTCGTCGGCACCAAGCGCCAGGCGTCCGACATCGTCGCCGATGCGGCACAGCGTTCGGCTCAGTACTACGTCAACTCGCGTTGGCTCGGCGGCATGCTGACCAACTGGAAGACGATCTCGAATTCGATCCAGCGCCTGCGCAAGCTCGACGAGATGCTGGCCGGCGAGGCGCAAGGGTTGACCAAGAAGGAACGCCTGAACCTCGACCGCGAGCGCGAGAAGCTCGACAAGGCGCTGGGCGGCATCAAGGACATGGGCTCGACGCCCGACCTGATGTTCGTGATCGACACCAACAAGGAAGCGATCGCCATTCTCGAGGCCAAGCGCCTCGGCATTCCGGTCGTCGCCATCATCGATTCGAACTGCGATCCGGACAAGATCGACTTCCCGATCCCCGGCAATGACGACGCGGCCCGCGCCATCCAGCTCTATTGCGATCTGATCGCCAAGGCTGCGATCGACGGCATTGCCCGTCAGCAGGGCGCGCTCGGCGTCGACATCGGCGCTTCGATCGAAGCTCCCGTCGAACCGGCGCTCGACCCGGCTCCGGCCCCGGCTGCAGACGCTCCGGAAGCTTGATAATCGAAGGCCGGTTGCGGCCTTCATCTTTCTCATATTCTGGCACGCTAAACAGACGCACCATCGAATACCGATGGTGCGTCGGTGCATTTAAAACAAAGAGGCGACAATGAGCATTTCGGCTGCACAGGTCAAAGAACTCCGCGACTTGACCGGCGCGGGCATGATGGATTGCAAGGCGGCGTTGACCGAGACCAACGGCAACATGGAAGAGGCCGTCGACTGGCTGCGCAAGAAGGGTATCTCCAAGGCTGACAAGAAGGCTGGCCGCACCGCGGCTGAGGGCCTGATCGGCGTCGACAACGGCGTGCGCGAGGCTGCCGTCGTCGAGGTCAATTCCGAGACCGACTTCGTTGCCCGCAACGCCGCGTTTCAGGAAATCGTCGCCAATGTTGCCAAGGTTGCGCTGGCCTACGGCACGACGGAAGCTGTGGCCGCCGCAAAGTATCCAGGTTCCGACAAGTCGGTTGCCGACACCATCAAGGACGCTGTCGGCACCATCGGCGAAAACATGGGCTTCCGCCGCTCGGCCAAGCTCACCGTCCCGCACGGTGCTGTCGCCACCTACGTCCACAACGCAGTTGCCGATGGTCTTGGCAAGCTCGGCGTTCTGGTCGCGATCGAGACCACGGGCAATGAGCATGCCGCCAATGCCTTTGGCCGCCAGGTTGCCATGCATGTCGCCGCCACCAACCCGCTGGCGCTGACGGCCGAGCAGATCGATCCGGCTGCGGTCGAGCGCGAGAAGGCGATCTTCGCCGATCAGGCGCGCCAGTCCGGCAAGCCGGAAGCGATCATCGAAAAGATGGTCGAAGGCCGCCTACGCAAGTTCTATGAGGAAGTCGTGCTCCTGAAGCAGGCCTTCGTGCTCAATCCCGACATCACTGTCGAGCAGGCACTGAAGGATGCCGAGAAGGAAATCGGCGCTCCGGCCAAGATTTCCGCCTATCTGCGCTTTGCGCTCGGCGAAGGCATTGAAAAGGAAGAGACCGATTTCGCGGCGGAAGTCGCGGCTGCGGTGAAGAAATAATCCTTACAAATAGCCCCTGAAGGGGCTTCTCAGCTCAGGCAACTCGGCCGGGTGTCCGCAAGGATGCCCGGCCGATTTCTTGTGCGGTGTCGATAAAGGCCCTGAGCTTCGGCGCCATTGACGCCCGGCGCGGGAAATAGAGGAATAGCCCCGGTTCCTCGATCGCCGTCTGCGGCAGCACCTGGACCAGGCGGCCCGCGGCAAGATCGGCGCGCGCCAGCGGCTCGAAGACATAGGCAAGCCCGACGCCTGCAAGCGCAAGATCGATTGCTGCGAGCGAATCCGTCACGACAACGCTGCCCCGCGTCTCCATGGCGATGTCCTTGCCATCCTCGATCAGATCCCAGCGATAGAGCGCACCGGAGCGGACGAGCCGGTAGCCAATACAATTGTGGTTCGCCAAATCGGCAACGCTGCTGGGACGGCCGTGCCGTCCGATATAAACGGGCGAGGCCACGATGACGACGGAGAACGGCGGCGTCAGCCGGACCGCGACCATGTCCTGGGCGATCATCTCGCCAAGCCGGATGCCGGCATCGAAGCCTTCGCCGACGATATCAACCAGACCCTGGTCAGCGAAGACCTCGACGGTAACCTCCGGATAGCGCTCGGCCATCGCGGCGACCACCGGCGTCACCGCCAATGGTATGGCGATGTTGGAGGCGTTGATCCTGAGCAGGCCAGACGGCCTGCCTTTGACGCTGCGGATACGGTCCATCCGCTCGGCAATATCCTGGAGGGCCGGAGCCGCCGTTTCCACCAGCGCCTTGCCGGCCTCGGTGAGCGAAACGCTGCGCGTCGTCCGTGCGAACAAAGGCTGGCCGATCCGCTCTTCGACAATGCGCACCGCATGGCTGACTGCCGAAGGGCTCATGCCGAGTTCGGCGGCGGCAAGCGCAAAGCCGCCGCGTCGGGCCACGGCGACGATCACAGGCAAGTGGGTGAGCAGGTCCCGGTACATTCATGCATGATATCGCATGGTCCATACGAACAATGCAATCTTATCGATGTCGACCGAGCGGTCCACATTGCCGGCCGCACGTCGGCGATGGGCTGATGGCATCGAGGAGAAAGAACATGAATGCGTTGAAGCGCGTAACTTTCGCGGCAGGCATGGCGTTGGCGCCGATGGACGCCGGCGGGGCGGAGCCATCAGACTGGCGGGCCCTCGCAGACGAACGCGCGGTCATTCGCATTGCCGATGCCATCGACCGGGCCGTCGACGCCCAGGACTGGAAGCTTGCACGCAGCTATTTCGCGGATCGGGCCACTGCCGATTTCAGCAGCCTTTCCGGACAGCCGGCGGCCAACATCGCTTCCGACGACCTGATTGGCGCCTGGGCGGCCAACCTCAAGGGCAGCAAGACAAGCCTGCATCTGCGCACCAATCACCAGGTCGTTCTCGAAGGGGACACGGCGACTGTCCTGTCGAACGGCTATGCCTGGAACCGGATGGAAGGCAATGGCGACCCGCTTTGGGAGGTCTGGGGCACCTATGAGCATCACCTGACGCGTTTTGCGGATGGCTGGAAGGTCGATGGCTTTGCGTTCCGCATGACACACGAGCGCGGCAATCCCTGGGTCAAGACCACTCCGGGCCAGTGACGCTCGGGCATCTATCACCAAGCATTGGAAGACGATTATGACCATGACCTACTACACTCTTGGCAACAGCGGCCTCAGGGTCAGCCGGCTGGCGCTGGGCACGATGACTTTCGGCACGGAATGGGGCTGGGGAGCCGACAGGGATACGGCGCGGGCGATGTTCGACGCCTATGTCGAGGCGGGCGGCAATTTCTTCGACACGGCGGATCTCTACACAGACGGCACGGCCGAAGCCTGGCTTGGCGAATTCATCGCCGAGCGCGGCTTGCGCGACATGGCGGTGATCGCCAGCAAGTTCACCATGAACATGCAGCCCGGCAATCCGAATGCCGGCGGCAATGGCCGCAAGAACATCATGCGGGCCGTCGATGCTTCGCTGAAACGGTTGGGGACCGACTATATCGATCTCTATCTCATGCATGTCTGGGACAGGCTGACCCCGGCCGAGGAGGTCATGCGCACGCTGGACGACCTGGTTCGGATGGGCAAGGTGCGCCATGTCGGTCTTTCGGATGTGCCCGCCTGGTATGCGGGCCGCGCACAGGCGATCGCCGAATTGCGCGGATATGAGCCGGTTTCGGCGCTACAGCTCGAATATTCATTGGCCGAACGCGCGATCGAGAATGAGTTCGTGCCATTCGGCACGCGCCATGGCGCCGGCATCATGGTGTGGAGCCCGCTGGCCAGCGGACTGCTGAGCGGCAAGTATCGGCCGGCTCAGGCCGGAACCGCGGGCCGGCTCGACGGATTTCGCAACTCGACGCATCCGGGGTTCCAAAAGTTCACGCAACGCAACTGGGCTATCGTGGCCGAACTCGAGAAGGTCGCATCCGAGATCGGCCGCAGCATGCCTCAGGTCGCGCTCAACTGGGTAGCGACGCAGCCGGGGATCGCGACCGTCATTCTCGGTGCGACGACGCTCAGCCAAATGCAGGACAATCTTGGCGCGCTGGATTTCGAGATTCCGAAAGCGCATCGCGACCGGCTGGAGAGGGTCAGCAGAACTCCAGCGCCGTTTCCCTATTCCTATTTCGGCGCGCAGATACAGGCGCGCGTCACCGGCGGCGCGACAACCGGCGACAAGCCCTCCAACTACGTGTCACCGGTGCTTATCGAAGGAGAG
>NZ_RZRA01000333.1:0-5376 GCF_003998945.1 Mesorhizobium sp. M7A.F.Ca.CA.003.01.2.1
GTCGAAAGCTGCTCGATGCGGCCGGCGCTGAACACCGCGATCCGGTCGGACATGGTCAGCGCCTCGGTCTGGTCGTGGGTCACATAAACGAACGTGACGCCAAGCCGGGCATGGATTTCCTTGATTTCGAACTGCATCTGCTCGCGCAGTTGCTTGTCTAGGGCGCCGAGCGGTTCGTCCATCAGGACAAGATTTGGTTCGAAGATCAGGGCGCGGGCAACCGCGACGCGTTGTTGCTGCCCACCCGAAAGCTGCGCCGGACGCCGGTTGCCGAATTCGGGCAACTGGACCATGTCGAGAACGTTCCTGACACGTTGCGTCACCTCCTCGCGGCCAAGTTTGCGGACCTCGAGTGGGAAAGCCAGATTTTCGGCGACCGTCATGTGCGGGAAAAGCGCGTAGTTCTGGAACACCATGCCGATGCCGCGACGATTGGCGGGAACGTTGTCGATGCGCTGACCGTCAATGAGGATTTCGCCCTCGGTCGTATCCTCGAATCCGGCAAGCATCATCAACGCCGTCGTCTTGCCGGATCCCGAAGGCCCCAGCAGCGTCAGGAATTCGCCGCGCATGATTTCCAGGTCGAGCTGACGCACCGCCTGGACGGTCTGCCCGTAGCGCTTGCTGACGCCACGAAACTCGACATGAACCGGGCCATGCGGGGATCCGCCCATCACCGCGCCTGCGCCTTCGGATCACGGCGTACCGAAGCCGGGCGTTTGCGCGCAGGTTGAGCCTCAGCCGCCGCCGCGGCGCGAAGAATGATGTCGGCGGCCTCGCGCAGATCGGCAACCAGCGCCTTGCGCGCAGCCGCGCCATCGGCGCGACGCAGCGCCGCGAGCATTTCGTCGTGATGGTCCAGGCCCAGGCCGTAGGTCACGTCGGAGCGGACGATGTTCAGAAACGGTCCTGCCTGCAGCCACAATTTCTCGATGATCTGCTGGATGAGAGGTGAACGCGCGGCATGGTACATCGTGAAATGGAAGCGCCTGTTCAGGCCGAGATAATTAGCCATGACATTGCTCTCGACGCATTCGCGCATCAGCCCGTTCAGCTTCGCCAATTCATCGAGTTCTTCGGGCGTGATGGTCGTCGCGGCCCACTCGGCCGCCGTCCCTTCGACGCTGCAGCGCACACGCACCAGATCCGAAATACGCGCCACCGTGGCCTCAGGGACAATGACGCCCCGATTTGGGTGGTCGAACATCGCCTCGTCGCTGACGAGTTGCCGCAAGGCCTCGCGCACCGGCATGGCGCTGGTCCGGTACTGTTCGGCAAGCTGTCGTACGACCAGTCTCTGGCCGGGCAGGAAGTCACCGTTCATCAGTGCCTCCTTCAAGCCCGTATGTACACGAACATGAGCTGTCTTTTGCGCGGCCGAGCCGGCAGTGGCATCCTTGCGATCGAGCATCAGTTTGTCCGGCGCGGCAGTATTTTGAGGTTGCTCGACAGGAAATCGTCGAATGCGGCGGCGAAGCCGTCGAGTTCTGCGTCGCCAAATGGCAGTGACAACGCCAGCATGCCGCGCGGCGTCACGTAGTACCCTCGCAACAGCATCTCGATATGCCAAAGCGCAATCGCCGATGGATCGGCATCGTCGAGCCGCGCCGGCGTGTCCACCGGCCCCCTGACGAAATGCAGGTTCATCAACGACCCGCGCCCTATGACGATGCCCTCGACGCCATACCGCTCAAGGGAGACGTTCATCGCTTCACGCAAGCGATCGCCGCGCGAATTGATGGCGCGGCTCGCCTCTTGCGTCAGCACCTGCGTCAGACCGGTCAAACCAGCAGCCATGCTGAGAATATTGTTGTTGAACGTCCCGCCATGCGAAAACGCACCAGGCAAAGCAGGATCGAAGCGGTCGACGAGATCCGCGCGTCCACCGAATGCGCCAAAACTCGCACCGCCGCCGATGTACTTTCCGAGCGTCACGAAATCGGGAAAGATTTCATGTGCGCCATGGAGCGCGCGGTAGTCGAGGCGCGAGGTCATCACCTCGTCGAAGATCAGCAGCGCGCCGGTCTCCTTCGTCGCGGCGCGCAGCGCTTCCAGGAACTCACGCGTCGCCGGGATGCAGCCGCCGCCGCCCATCATCGGTTCGACGATCACCGCGGCAAGTTCGTCGCCCTGTTCCTTGATGAGCGCCACGGCGCCTGCACTATCGTTGTAGTCGGCGAAGACAAAGGGGAAAGGCAAATTGAGCGGTGAGCCGCCATGCGCGAAGGTGAGTACGCCGCCATGATAGCCCTCGCGGAAGGCGAGGATCTTCGAGCGCTGCGTGATGGCGCGAGCCGCCGAAATCGCCATGATGTTCGCCTCGGTGCCCGAGTTGCAGAAGCGCACGCGCTCGATGGCCGGAAAACGGTCGACCACCGCGGCAGCCAGGCGCGCCTCATAGCGGTTGGGTGCGCCCAACATGATGCCACCCTGTATGACGTCCACAAGGGCCGCCGAAATCGCCTTGTCGGAGTGGCCGTAAAAACCGGCACTGTATTCCGAGACCAGGTCGACATAGGTATGGCCGTCCAGATCGGTCACCCTGCAGCCTTCACCGGAAACAAACGATACGGGGAATGGCCGATACCATAGAACAGCCCTCGTATTGCCGCCCGGCAACGATGCCGCGGCCTCGTTCTGACGCGCCCGGCTGTTCGGGTTTGCGTCAGCGAAACGCTGTCGCGCCTCGTCCAGAACAGCAGCGAGACTGACATTGGCGCGCACGTCTCTAGTGCCTTGCAGCATTCGATCAAATCCCTTTGGCTTTTTCACTTTTTTACACCGTACCGTAAATTCCTGTTGCTAATCAATCAATTTTGCGTTTGAAATTTGATCAAATCTACAACGATAAGAAAGGGGAACTGCAATGAGGACTTATCTGCAAGCCGTATCTGCCGCCGCGATCTGCCTCGCGACCTCGGCTTTGGTCGCGTCCGCGGCCGACCCCGTCACGGTAGTCGGCTGGGGTGGTACATGGGACAAGGCCTACAAGGATGGGGTCTGGGACAAGTACACCGAAAAGACGGGCGTCCCGATCGTCATGGAAGAGTGGGGCGGCGAGGTCGCCAAGGTGCGTGCCCAGGTGCAGGCGGGCAACATCACCTATGACGTCGTCTCGGTCGAAGCGCCCGCCATGGAAGTCGGCTGCGCCGAAGGCCTGTTCATTCCGCTGACGCCAGAAATCACAGGCGACGCGGCCAATTATTTGCCGGGCACCCTGCACGAATGCGGCGTCGCGTCCGATACCTGGGCCACGGTCCTCGCCTACAACACAAATGTCTACAAGGGCGACGCCGCGCCGAAGAGCTGGGCGGATTTCTGGAACGTCGAGAAATTTCCGGGAAAGCGTGGCCTCTACCAGCAGGCGCAGTTCACGCTGGAAAACGCGCTGATGGCCGACGGCGTTAAGCGCGAGGACATGTACAAGGTGCTGGCCACGCCGGAAGGTATCGACCGGGCTTTCGCCATGCTCGACAAGATCAAGCCGAACGTCGTCTGGTGGTCCACCACGACGCAGGGCATCCAGAACCTCGACAGCGGGGAAGTGACGCTCAGCGACGCGTTCAATGCACGCATCACCAACGAAGCCATTAACGAGAAAAAGCCCTACGCCATCGCATGGGACGCAGGCTTCTTCTACGGCACCGACTACTGGGCCGTGGTGAAGGGCGCACCGCACCAGCAGGGCGGGCTGGATCTCCTCAAGTGGTTCTCCATCCCTGAAAATCAGGCCGGCTTCTCGAAACTCTATGCCTATGGCACCGGCCGCAAGGAAGCCGCCGACCTCATTCCCGCGGATTGGAAGGCCAACCTGCCGACGTCGCCGGAGCACCTCCAGTACGGCGCCGCCTATAACAACGACTTCTGGACCGAGCACAAGGAAGCGCTGGAAGAACGCTTCAAGGCTTGGCTCGCGAAGTAACCCAGGCATGTTGGTCGGGACAAAGCCGGCTATAAAGCGGCGCCAACGGGGCGGCATGCTCGCCCTGTTGACGGCCCCGCTTATCCTGTTCGTCGTCATTCTGTTTCTGTGGCCGGTGGCGCGCTTCCTCGCTCTGGCCGTCGACAACTCGGATTTTTCGAACAACCTGCCGCACACAATTGCCGCTCTGGCAGGCTGGAAAGCAGATAGCGGCCTGCCTGGCGAACCCGTCTTTGCAGCACTCGTCGAGGACCTGGCCGACGCGCGGCGCGCCGGAAAGGAAGGCGTACTGGCGCAACTCGTGAACCAGCGCGTCGTCGGCAGCCGTTTCCTCGTCATCAAGACGGCAAAGGATGCGGCCGACGGCAAGCTGACTATGCGTCCCGTGCGCGACGAGGTGCTCTCCAAACAGGCCGGCTGGAAAAATATCGATCTCTGGCAGGTCATCGCGCGTCAGCAAAGCGCGCGAACGGACTATTATCTGCTTGCGAGCCTTGACCTGAAGCGAGGCGCGGACAATTCGATCGAAGCCATTTCAGCCGATCGCGCCATCTTCGTCGACGCGCTGCTGCGTACGATCTGGATCAGCATCGTGGTGACCGTGATCTGCGCGGTGCTCGCCGTGCCGCTGGCGCAGGCAATTGTCAGCGCGCCGCCGGCCTGGTCGAAGCTCATGTTCGCGCTGATCCTGTTTCCGCTCTGGACATCGCTGCTGGTGCGCACCGTCATCTGGATCATCGTGCTGCAGAAGAACGGACCCGTGAATTCCACGCTGCTTGGCCTCGGCATCGTCAGCGAGCCGCTCAATCTCATTTACACACGCTTTTCACTCTACGTGGCAATGGTTCAGGTTCTGCTGCCCATGATGGTGCTCTGCGTCGTCGCCGTCATGCGGCGGGTTCCGACCACCTATATGCGCGCGGCACTGTCACTGGGCGCGCCGTGGCTCACAGCGTGGCGCCGCGTGCAGTTGCCGTTGATCCTGCCAGGAATCCTGTCCGGCGGGGCGATCGTTTTTGTCTTCGCACTCGGCTACTACATCACCCCGACGCTTGTCGGCGGGCCGACCGACCAGATGATCTCCAGCTACATAGCGTTCTACACGAACAGCACACTGAACTGGGGCATGGGTGCAGCGCTTTCGTTGCAACTGCTGATGATCCTCGTCCTGTTTGCATTCCTGTTCTGGACGGCGTCCGTCCTCTTCCGCCGCAAGGCGCATGTCGCATGAGCGCCGACCGCTTTCGGAAATGGCTGATGTATGCCTATGCGGCGACATTGCTGGCGTTCATCATCCTGCCCCTGCTGATCGTGATCCCCATGTCGCTGACCTCGAGCAACTCGCTGGCGTTTCCGACGCCGGGCTGGTCGCTGCGCTGGTATGCCGAACTGTGGGTCGACCAGCGCTGGCCGACCGCGCTGTGGAACTCGGTCGTCATCGCGCTGTCCACCAC
>NZ_RZRA01000334.1:0-5352 GCF_003998945.1 Mesorhizobium sp. M7A.F.Ca.CA.003.01.2.1
TCCTCAAGGATGCCGCCGGCCATCCGGTCGTCAATCCGGCCAAGTTCAAATCGGTCGCCCGCAAGGCGATCCGCGAAATCGGCTACGAGCAGGCCGGCTTCCACTGGAAAACGGCGAAGATCGAGGTTCTGCTGCACGGCCAGTCGCCTGACATCGGCCAGGGCGTCGACAACGCTGCCGACCGTCAGGGCGAAGAGGGTGCCGGCGACCAGGGCATCATGTTCGGTTATGCCTGCCGCGAGACGCCGGATTTGATGCCGGCGCCGATCTACTACAGCCACAAGATCCTCGAACTGCTGGCTGCTGCCCGTCACGAAGGCAGCGGTGAAGCCGGCAGGCTCGGGCCGGATGCCAAGAGCCAGGTCACCGTTCGCTATGTCGATGGCAAGGCCGCCGAGGCGACGCAGATCGTGCTGTCCACGCAGCATCTCGATGCGAGCTGGGATTCAAAGAAGGTCCGCAAGGTCGTCGAACCCTATATCCGCGAGGCGCTGGGCGACCTCAAGATCGCCGACGATTGCATGTGGTACATCAATCCGACCGGCAAGTTCGTCATCGGCGGGCCGGACGGCGACGCCGGCCTGACCGGCCGCAAGATCATCGTCGACACCTACGGTGGTGCCGCACCCCATGGCGGCGGCGCTTTCTCCGGCAAGGACACCACCAAGGTGGATCGTTCGGCAGCCTATGCGGCGCGCTACCTGGCCAAGAACGTGGTGGCGGCGAAACTCGCCGACCGCTGCACCATCCAGCTTTCCTACGCCATCGGCGTCGCCCAGCCGCTGTCGGTCTATGTCGACTTGCATGGTACCGGCAAGGTCGACGAGGCAAAGCTCGAGGACGCGCTGCGCACGGTGATGGATCTGTCGCCGTCGGGCATCCGCCGTCACCTCGATCTCAACAAACCGATCTACGCCAAGACGTCGTCCTACGGCCATTTCGGCCGCAAGGCCGGCCGTGATGGGTCTTTCTCCTGGGAAAAGACCGATCTCGCCAAGGCGCTCAAGGACGCGGTCGCCGCCTGACAGCGGCGCCGCGAAGTCCCGCCATGGATCCGAAGGACAGACCAAGCCGCGCGACCGAAGCCTTTTTCGGTCGCCGGCGCGGCAAGACCATGCGTCCGCAACAGGCGGCCGCGCTGGAAAGCGGCTTCGGTGTATATCGGCTCGATCTGGCGGCCGAGCCGCCGGCCGATCTGCAAACTCTGTTTCAGACCGATGTCAGCGCGGTTCGCCTCGAGATTGGCTTCGGCGGTGGCGAACATCTCCTGCACCGCGCGACCGAGGCGCCTTCGATCGGCTTTATCGGCGTCGAGCCCTTCGTCAACGGCATGGCCAAGATGATGATGGCGGTGCGCGAGAAACCGCTCGCCAATCTGCGGGTTTATGACGACGACGCCACAAGGCTGCTCGACTGGCTGCCGCAGGCCTCGCTCGGCGGCCTCGATCTGCTCTATCCCGACCCCTGGCCGAAGAAGAAACACTGGAAGCGACGTTTCGTAAGCCCGGTCAATCTCGAGCGGTTCGCGCGCGTGCTGAAGCCTGGTTCAAAATTCCGCTTCGCCTCCGACATCGACACTTATGTCAACTGGACCTTGCTGCATTGCCGCGCGCATGGCGCGTTCGCATGGCAGGCTTGCGAGGCGGCGGACTGGCACCGGCCCTATGATGGTTGGCCGGGCACCCGTTACGAGGCCAAGGCCATTCGTGAGGGCCGGCGGCCGGCCTATCTTACCTTCATTCGGAAATAGGCTCGCGGTCTTAGAGCAATTCCAGGAAAAGTGTGAAACGGTTTTCCGTCCGGAATTGCGTCAAAGCTAGAATCGGCGGCCGATGCGATCGAAGGCGGCAGGCTCGACGCCGAGGTTGCGCAGGTCGTCGGCGCGCGGCCTGCGACCGGCTTCTACGGCCCGTGAAGCGGCCACGGCGCTGCCGAATACGGTGAAGAAGTCGCCTATTGCAGAAAATATCTTGCGATTGCTCATGATCATGTCCTTTCGCGCACGTGTGACGCACGGCCACCTTTGTGCAGCGCAGCGTAAGTAGGTGCGTTTCAGCGCCAATCCCATTGGGGCCGCCGCATGGGCGCCATGCGCTCCATGCAACGCTGGCGGGGGCCACCTCGATGGCAGCGTTGCCCGACCAGCATAGCGGGCTTGAAACACAGGCCGCGATCGTCTATATCAGCCTCAAATTCTTGGTCGGTATGACGAAGAGTGGGTCCACCCGGTCCCGCTCTTTTTTATTACCTGCCGATAACTTGGTAGAGAACGACAGGGCTTCAATGACTGCAACGGCAAGCGAGGGCGACGATCGCATCATCCGCGAAAGCGGCATCGATGCGCGCATCGCGCTGATCGTCCAGCCGGTTCTGCGCGGCATCGGCTTCCGCCTCGTGCGGGTGCATCTGTCGGGCCAGAACGGGCTGACGCTGCAGATCATGGCCGAACGCGAGGACGGCACCATGACCGTCGAGGATTGCGAAGAGGTCAGCCGCGCGGTGTCGCCGGCGCTCGATGTCGATGATCCGATCGAAAAGGCCTACCATCTTGAAGTCTCGTCGCCCGGCATCGACCGGCCGCTGGTCCGCAAATCGGATTTCACGACCTGGACGGGTCATCTGGTGAAAATGGAAACATCGATCGTCGTCGCCGACCGCAAGCGCTTCAAGGGCAAGATCGCCGAAGCCGGCGAAGACGATGTGCTGATCGAGCGCGACAAGGCAGCCTATGGCGAGGAGCCGACGGTGCGCGTCCCCTATGACGCGATTGCCGATGTGCGCCTGATCCTGACCGACGATCTCATCCGCGATGCCCTGTCGAAGGACAACAGGGCGCGCAAGGAAGCCAAGAAGCGCCGTGGCGAACCGGACGACGACGAGTCGGGTGCGGAAGCGGACGCCACGGAAGAACACGAACAGGAACTATGATTGAGCTGCCGGGCGCAAAGGTCCGGCAAACAAGCTCGGGAGAAAAACGATGGTTGTAAGCGCCAACAGACTTGAATTGCTGCAGATCGCCGACGCGGTCGCGCGTGAAAAGTCGATCGACAAGTCGATCGTCATCGCCGCCATGGCCGATGCGATCCAGAAGGCGGCGCGCTCGCGTTACGGTCAGGAGACCAACATCCGCGCCGACATCAACCCGAACACCGGTGAGATGAAGCTGCAGCGGCTGATGGAAGTGGTCGAGAAGGTCGATGACTACGCCACGCAGATCGCCATTTCCTCGGCTCGCGAGCGCAATCCCGACGCCCAGCTCGGCGACTTCATTGCCGAACAGCTGCCGCCCATGGATTTCGGCCGCATCGCCGCCCAGTCGGCCAAGCAGGTCATCGTCCAGAAGGTCCGCGAGGCCGAACGCGACCGCCAGTATGACGAGTACAAGGACCGCATCGGCGAGATCGTCAACGGTACCGTCAAGCGCGTCGAATACGGCAATGTCATCGTCGATCTCGGCCGCGGCGAAGCGATCATCCGTCGCGATGAGCTGATCCCGCGCGAGAACTACAAATATGGCGACCGCGTCCGCGCCTATGTCTACGATGTGCGCCGCGAGCAGCGCGGCCCGCAGATTTTCCTGTCGCGCACCCATCCGCAGTTCATGGCCAAGCTGTTCACCATGGAAGTGCCGGAAATCTATGACGGCATCATCGAGATCAAGTCGGTCGCCCGCGACCCAGGTTCGCGCGCCAAGATCGCCGTCATCTCGCGGGACTCATCGATCGATCCGGTCGGCGCCTGCGTCGGCATGCGCGGCAGCCGCGTCCAGGCGGTCGTCGGCGAATTGCAGGGTGAGAAGATCGACATCATTCCGTGGTCGCCTTCTGCGGCGTCCTTCATCGTCAATGCGCTGCAGCCGGCGGAAGTCGCCAAGGTCGTGCTCGACGAGGATGCCGAACGCATCGAAGTCGTGGTTCCCGACGACCAGCTGTCGCTGGCCATCGGTCGCCGCGGCCAGAACGTGCGTCTGGCTTCGCAGCTGACCGGCTGGGATATCGATATCCTGACCGAAGCCGAAGAATCCGAGCGCCGCCAGAAGGAATTCGTCGAGCGTTCGTCGCTGTTCATGGAAGCCCTCGACGTCGACGAGATGGTCGGCCAGGTGCTGGCCTCCGAAGGCTTCACCAGCGTTGAGGAAGTCGCTTATGTCGATTCCGGCGAGATCGCCTCTATCGATGGTTTCGACGAGGACACCGCTTCGGAGATCCAGACCCGCGCCCGCGAATATCTGGAGAAGATAGAGGCCGAGCACGACGACAAGCGCAAGGCGCTCGGCGTTTCGGACGAATTGCGCGAAATCCCCGGCGTCACCACCGCCATGATGGTGACGCTTGGCGAGGACGGCGTGAAGACGATCGAGGATTTCGCCGGCTATGCCGCCGACGACCTGACCGGCTGGAAGGAACGCAAGGACGGCGAGACAAAAGTCTATCCGGGCGTGCTGGCCAATCATGGCGTGACCCGCGCAGACGCCGAACAGATGGTTCTGGCCGCCCGCCTCAAGGCCGGCTGGATCACCGAAGACGAGCTTGCAGCCGAAGAAGTCTCGGCTGACGAAGCCGTTGGTGCGTGAGGTGAAACCGCATCGCACCGAACCCGCCCTTGGACGAGATGAACGATCGCACCTGCATCGTTACGCGCAAACAAGCCGAACCGGATGATCTGATCCGGTTCGTCGTCGGCCCGGATTCGGCCGTCGTTCCCGACATCAAGAGAAATCTGCCCGGCCGCGGTTGCTGGGTGAGCGCCGACCGCCTACATATCGACAAGGCTGCGGCGAAGAACCTCTTTGCCCGCGCCTTCAAGGCACAGGTGGTCGTGCCGCCCGATCTTGGCGGCATGGTCGACGGGCTGCTTTCCAGGCACGCTCTGGGCATGCTTGGTCTTGCCCGCAAGGCAGGCGCAATTTCGCTTGGTGCTACCAAGGTCGAGAGCGCGGTGCGCGGCGGATTGGCGCTTTTCGTGCTGCATGCTTCCGAGGCGTCCGATGACGGCGTGCGCAAGATCAGCCAGGCGCGACGGGCGACGGTCCATCTCGGTGGGCCCGCTATCCTTGCCTACAAACTTTTCTCCGAGGCCGAGTTGAGCTTGGCATTGGGGGGTACAAATGTGATACATGCTGCCGTTCTCGCGGGAGACGCGGGCAGGGCGGTCCAGAAGCGCATGGTTGCGCTCGACCGGTATCGGGGCGGTTCCCCGGACGATCTGGCAATGCTTGCGGCTGTTGCTGACGAAGATGATGCCGCAGAGGATATGGAATGAGCGATACGAAATCGGGTGACGACAATACGCTGAGTGTGACGCCGAAGAAGACCTTGACGCTGAAGCGCCCCGGTATGGAACAGGGCACTG